>CADCQV010000068.1 GCA_902803625.1 uncultured Lachnospiraceae bacterium | reverse complement strand
CGGACAATGGAATTGGAGCTGGTGTTTGCCCAGTAGGATACGGGGAAGGCATCATGCTTTGCCACGTGGTCGTCCACATAATATATGGTGCTCCAGGGATTATAGACATTCTTCCCGCCGAAGTCATAGCCATTATACCAGCTTCGCACTTCCTCATATCTGTCCGAAAGCTCATAAAAATCCAGCATGGCCTTTACTTCCTCATCTGTAAAGCCGAAAAACTCTCCGTAATTATTAGTCATTATGGAATTGATCTTTAAGTTGTTAAGCCCGGTAAAGATGGATTCCTTTGAGATCCTTAAGCACCCTGTGATGACGGCAAATTCAAGGGCTGTATTGGTCTTTAGTGCCCCCTCGAAAAGGCTGCGGATGAAGCTCACCATATGATCGTAGTAGCCGTCGTAAAAGGAGCTCTCCAGAGGAACATCATATTCATCGATCAAAATGATGGTGTTCTTCCCGGTGGCCTTTTTAATACACTCGCATAAAAATTTCAGGCTGTCCTTGTATTCACCGGGTTCCGGCTTTCTGTCTCTGAAGCTCAGAAAATCTTCCTTATCCTGCGCGTTTATCGCTCCACTTTCAAGCACAAAAGCATGTCGGTCAAATTCCCTGCCCAGCACATACCTCAAAGCCTCAAAAGCCGACTTCTCATCCCCTGTTTTGGCTGATTTCAGGGTTAAAAAAATCACCGGATATTTTCCCATCATAGAGGTATATTTCTCTCCCGCCTCCATGATCTTCAAGCCCTCAAAGAGCGAGGGATCGCCTCCCTCCTCAAAAAAGCAGCGCAGCATATCCAGAGTCAATGTCTTTCCAAAGCGCCGGGGACGGGTGAAAAGGTTTACCTTCCCTTTTTTATCCAGGAGCTCCTTTATGAAAAGAGTCTTATCCACATAATAATAATCATTTCTTTTGAATTCTTCAAAAAACTCAATCCCTATGGGCAACGACTTCTTCATGGCGGAACCTCCGTTTTTCACGTTTTTACCATTATACTAAAACAGCGGCGGCTTCTTCAAGCCGCCACGTATCCTCTGATTAACGTTTATTTCCTTTAGAGCTTTCCTGCGTAGCTCACCTTAGCCCAATAGGCCTTAATCCAATAAATCCTCCATTTGTGCCCTCCCTTCATCACTCACGGCAGTGGGTTCACCGCTAAATCAATATACTGTTGTCAATCCTACACTCTTCTATCTTTCGAGAATTTGTCAAAATCATAAAAAAACCGGGCTCTATGTTTAGAGTCTATATTGTTCCGGGCTCATTTTTCGTTTCGGATTGTATATATAAACAGAAGTAATTAATTCCATGTTCTTAAATAAGGAGAAAAGACTATGCCAAAAAGAACCAGGTACTTATTCATAAACGATGCCGACCTTTTTACAGAAGAGCAGATCAACCTGCTGAAAGAAATCGATGATGATAGCAGCTATACAGATCCTCTTTCCCCAAAAGACAATCCTAAATATAATACAAGTCTGGAGCGCTTTATTAACAGAGCTCTTTCTTCACAATGCACCATGCAGGATATACTGAATCTTGGCGTTTTGGCTGCCAAGATGAAAAAAATACACTCAAAAGGAAAGGTTACCGAACTGGGAGTCGATTTCTACAGCCGGCTCAGTTCGTTCTGTAATGAGATCACGGGCTTTACAGGTGATTATGAAAAGTATAGTTTCCAATATATAAAAGCGCCCGGTTTCTTTAAGGAACAACCCGGATATAAGGCAAAGTCATCAACATCCCTTAGTCCCAACGGTTATGTCATGCTGTCCGATGAGCAGAAGCTTAAGCTTTTGTCCTTCAGGGAAAAGCTTATCAATACAAAACAGTATTCAGAAGGCTTCGGAGATGCCGGTTTAATACGCAATGAATATGAAACATTTAAATACGAAGCAGGTAAAGCATTAAACGTAAATATTAAAGAGCCTGCACTTGAAGATGCCTTTATAGACCGTAAAGCCAGTTCTGTATCTAACACTTCATTTTATGCGTTAAATAACCCTACGACCCATGCAGCACCCAAAGCACGAAAAAAACAGGTCACAACTGATCAGATCACCCGGCTTAGGGCCGATAAACTCACAGCGTCAGATAATAAGATAGCTGAGATGAAAAACGCATGGGACGCAATGAGAAGCCACACACACATCAGCTTCTTTAATTCAACTGAATTCAATAATATGGAGAAAGCATATAAGGCATATATCTCTGCATATGACAACCTAAAGTCAGGGATGACTATAGACGGCAAAAATTACAGAGCCCAGAAAGACTATATTGAGAAGGATGATCTGACCAAGTTAAAGAAGCTCCAGGATGATATGCAAAAAGCCGCAAGGGCATATACCGCAGCCAAAAGAACCCAGAAAGGCGGCGGAATAGACAAGCACTCTACCAAACAGGGTGCCGACAGACTTGCAATGGCTCATATTCTCTCGAAATTTAATGTCTTCCCCGAACCGGTCAAGGAACAGCCCGCGAAAATAACCGGTACTGCTGATATTGGTAATACTAATAACATAGATGACTTGATGAAAAAGGCAAATGCCATCGAAAATGCGGTTTATGCAAAAAAGGACAAGGTACGGCCTGTGAAGCTCTCAGAAATCGATAAAAAACCAAAGAGCGGACGAAAAAAGCTGGATGAGCACATACGACATCTAGAAAAAAAAGAGGCCGCAAAGCAGGAAAATAAAGCGAAAAAACCGCCAAAGCTATAAATCTATCTTTGGAGGTCAGCGGAGACGGTTCCAATGGCGTTAAGTTAGTGTCATTCTGAGCGAAGCGAAGAATCTTATATAACTGGCGGGGAAGATCCTTCGCTTACGCTCAGGATGACATGGATGCTTACGCTCAGGATGACATGGATGCTTACGCTCAGGATGACAAAATGCTTAACTTAACAGCATTGGGATGGTTCTCGTTGACTTCCATCATCAAAAAACCGCCTTTATACCGTCACAATGGCGTCAAGTCAGGAGCTGTTCATTTATTTTTGAACAGATCCTAAGTTTCATTCTGAGCGGTGCTGCGTGCCAACAGTACGCGTTTAGCATGGATCTAGTCGGAATACGAGACGCGAAGTTTATTCTGTAACCGGCGGGAGATGATCCTTCATCGCTTTCGCTCCTCAGGATGACAGGAGCGGGACGCTAAGGAAGCCCTGAAGCTCCTCTATATATTTATACGAATGAAAAACGGAAATGGCAGATATTTTAGTCAAAAAGACTCCCCCGCCGACTTACTGCCACGCAATTTTCAATTCTCTTTTGTTCTCGGCACAATCAGTAAGATATAAATTGATCAATGTTTGATAAGGGATCCCGGACTGCTCGGATTTCTCCTTAAAATAATGGATAGTATCCTCATTGATATTGATAGTAATAGGTTTCTTTAACCTCTTTGAATATGGATTTTTTCTCGGGTTTAATTTTTTGATATCGTATTCTTCTTTCATATTTGTCTCCTCATAACATAGTGATATGCCGG
>CADCQV010000067.1 GCA_902803625.1 uncultured Lachnospiraceae bacterium | reverse complement strand
TAGTAATTAATTGTATGATTATTATTATCTTTAGCGGTCTTTTTGACTGTGAGAGATCCCAAGGGTGTGTACGAGTCTGTATAAGCTACAGTTGTAGGATTATTAGAAGCTGTGCTTACAGAATCAAGAGTGGCTTCGTCACTGTTATGCTGAGTCGCTCCTCCGTCTACCTTATAGCTTACTTCTTCAAGCTTATAGCCATCCAGAGAATATAGAGTCTCTGTGACCGAATATGTCGTCTGTGAATCAGGAACCTGAAGAGGCGTCGTTAACTCATAGATGCCTGTGGAAGGATTCTTTGTAAAATCTTTGCCAAGTTTATACTCAACTGTGAAATCCTTACCGTCGGATACAGTGAATGTTAATCCGTTCAGATCTTCTTCAGTTACATCACCTTCAATTGTCTTGGTGATCGTCATATATCCGGGGATCAGCTCTCTGTTGAAGAAAGCACCGAGATCAAATCTGGCGTTTACAACATCGACCCAATCATTCGCAGAACCCAGAGTACCATTCTTGTCATACTGAATGAGATGATTCTCATCATCACCGATCATGGTCACGGACTGGACCTTGAACTTGATCTCATTTTTCGCGGCAACATATACTCTTAAACAGATATTGATGTAGCCGGCTGAATTCTTAATTCCGGAAAGAGACTTACTCGGATCTTCAGTGATCCTGAAATAGAAATCAGTAGGTGTTGATGTTACATAATGAGGATCTGAGCTGTCCTTACTGGTAAAAGTTTCTGTCGGGAATTCCAGGTAACTTGTATCCTTTACCTTAACTACAGTTTTATTTCCGATAGGCGTATCAAAATTCGAGTTCGTATACTCCTGCCAGAAGAACTGATAATCACCTTCGTTAAAAGCAACCGTATTGTCAGTATATGCAGCAATATTGTTTTTATCAGCATATTGTGTAGCAAAGCCCTTACGTGCAACAAAGTGCATCTGGCCATTGCCCTCGCTCTGCTGTCCCTGGCTGTTACCACCAAAGATGTAGTGGTATTCGCACTCGTTCTGTACATTGCCGTTAGCAACGATCCAGCCGGCACACGGGCTCCCGTTAAGTTTAACTTTTACATCTCTATGAGTCTTATCACCGGCAAGGAACAGGAAAGTTCCGGCATTACCAGAGATAGTAATGTCTTTGGACTTGGTAACATTCCAGATCAGCTTCTGAGCGATTTCCCTATCTACATAAGCATTATGTGAAGACTGGTTTCCGCTGTATGTGGTAACAGAAGCATAGGCATCGTAATCGTGAATACCTGTAGATGCAGCTGAACTATACAAAGGAGAATCCGGTGCATAAACAGTGACCTTACCAAGAGTGATTGGATCTTTTTTCTGGGAAGTGAAAACAATAACTGTACTTGATCTCTTATTGATATCGAGATGATGACCGTTCGGCTCCCTTTTCCAGTCTCTTAAGAGGCTTTCGAACTTACGATCATCTAAATTGATGTAAACGACCTTGTTTTCATACTTATCATCATTGATGTTGATCGTCGTTACTCCGCCCTTGACAGAAACAAGCTTATTATCCGATGCATCCAAAACATAATCTTTATCTATAGTGCGTGTAACCATCTCGTCGGATTCATCACGCGCATGATCGATAACGGTGTCGATGCTTTCCTGGATCTCATTTCTTGTGAGGTATGAATAATTGAATTGGGTCGTCTGCGCGACATCGTCCTGGAATCTGAAGCTCCTGTTCGGATCCATGTTATCGGACATGGTGATACGCATATTCTCTACGAATACCTGCCCGTTCGATGTTCTGACTTTACCGAATTTAAGAGTATCATTCGGAGGTCTGCTGGTGATCTCGCCAATAATGAACTGAGCAGTTTTTGCATTGGTCAAGTCGATATCCGTTGTGGTATCAACCGTACGGGAATAACTGAAAGTCGCAAAGGTCGTTTCCATATGCTGACTCTGTGTTAAAGACTGCGACACAATACCATAGTCAACTGCACGACCCATTATCGTTGCATAATTGACGAGGTTGGCAGAATCATATTTTGTTTCTGCCGCATTAACCACTTTCTTTTTTGCATCAGTGTAAAAGACAACCGAGCCAATTACAACTGAGCATGCCAATACTGCTGAAGTAAATCTTTGAAATTTCCTAAACATAGTACACCCAATTTCCTATAGTTTTTGCCCAAGTGTTAGTTTATGAACATTGTGTTAATAAAGCAATAGAAAAAGCTATTTATCATGTAAATTTGTCCGAAATTTCATATGCCTGTAACACTGTTCGCTCTAAGGCAAAACGTTCTTCGCACCATGCTGTTTTCCCTATTCCTGTGATATGTAATTCACTTACAAAAAAACACCCTAAAAAACCCAAAAACAGACGACTATTTGCATCTCGTTTTTATAATTCTTAAAAATACAAAACAGGAATAAAAAGTATTGTAGAAAACCGAGAAAAAAACACACAAAAAATGACCCTCCGGAATAAACCGAAGGGTCATCACTTACATTATTTTTTTATCACACATGATCCAGAACAGATCCACCCCACTCGACAAGTGTGAACCCATTTCGTTCCGTTTTTGATGGAATCTCAAGAAGCATTTCTCAGATAATGTCCAAGGAAAAACTGAACATCAAATTTCCTTTGTTGAGTTGTTGCGATATACCATATAGAATGAAAACATATTACTGCGGTCATTCCGCATGAAATGGGGTTGTATTATGAAATGTAGAATTAAATTCCTGGCATCAATGTTGACATGTTTTTTATTGGTCGCTTTATGTCCTGCCGTACTCGCATCAGCAGCAGAAGAGGTAGAATATCCGCTCTGGATCGGTGGCATACATGTTACTTCTTCTAACTGTGACAAACTGGCGGATAATAACTGGAGTTACGATCCATCAACGAACACCCTTACGCTGGATAATTACGTATACAGCGGGTTGGGATATGAGTATATGGCTAGTCGTAGCGCTTGTATCTTTTATAATGGTACGGATGATCTGACAATTTCACTTTCAGGCAAGAGTAAAATTACTCATTCAAAAAGCTGGGCGTATGATGAGGATATCGTAATATTTTACAAGAATAAATCTGCTGCTCTTATCTTTACAGGTACAGGCAGCCTGGAGCTAAAAATGTCTGATGGATGGGGCGGGCCTGCAATATACAGCGAAGGAAATGTTGTAATCAGCAGTGGTTCGCTAAAAGCCGAAGGTGGTCTAAAGGGTATTATTTCGCCTAAGGTAACCATTAAGAAAGAAATAACTTCAGTGGAAATATCGGGTTTTACTGATTCTGCAACAGCCATTGACGGAACACTGGTCAATGAAGTGGCCGGTGTCAGTTATAACAAGTGGAAACAATTATCCTCCATACCGGTCAATAACTCCGGAAGCACCACGAACCAAAAAGCAGTCGCCTTTCCTGCCCAGATTTTTAAACTTGTCTATGAGCCCAACGGCGGCGCCGGAAGCATGGATCCGGTCGAAGAACCCGAGGGCACGATGATGGCGCTTCCGGATTGCGGTTTTGAAGCTCCGGAAGGCAAGATATTCAGTTATTGGGAAGTCTCAGGTACAGATATTCTCGGCGCTCCGGGCACAGAAATAATGTTTGCCCGCAATTGTGTAACATACAAAGGATATATCACCGTGACTCCAAAATGGATAGACGCCCCCGCAGCCACAGTGAAGACAGCTCCCAAGGGACAGGATGGCACATATACAGGATCGCCCTTGGAACTGGTTACAGCTGGAGAAGCTGAGGATGGCGTGATTCAGTTTGCTTTTGGCGAGGACGCGACAAACGCTCCAGTCACAGGCTGGAGCACCGACATTCCTACTGGCTCCGATCCAAAAACCTATTATGTCTGGTACAGGGCTGGCGGTGACAGCACCCACAGCAACTCCAAAAAGACCTGCATCACAGTGACCATAGGAAAAGCAAATGCTACCGTAACAGCCATTGCCCAGACGATCAAGGAGGGCGAGAACCCCGGAGTTGCCGTGGATAATGCTAATGCGTCAGGTTTAGCAGGCAGCGACACTCTCAATGCTGTAACGATCACGGTAAATGGTGATAAACTCATCCCTTCCGGTGCTGAGATAGTGAACGGCAAAGGCGAGAATGTAACAGGCAATTACAACATCACTTATACGCAGGGCGATCTGAATGTGCTTCACAAGATCAGCGTGAAGGTTACTTTCAGCGTTGCAAACGGCGAATGGGATAACGGCGGGAACGACGTCATTGAAGTTGTTCTCTCTGGTTTTGAAGGAGATACCCTGAAGCTTAAAGCAGACCAGATCCCGGGCGCAGGAACCAAGCCTGCTTCCAACTATAAGCAGGGAACCTGGAACGTGATTCCGGATACAGAAACGGCGATCACAAAAGATACTTCCTATGTTTATACCTATGCCAAGGCCGCTGTCGACACGCCTCCAGTCCAAACTAACACCGACCCAAGTCCCGATACAGAAAAAACTGTATCCCCTGTATACACGGTTACCGTACAAGGTGACGGATATACCCTGGGAAGCGGAAAGGATATCGTGTTTACCGCAAAGCGTAACGTAGATGACAACAAGACATTTGGCAACTTTAAAAGCGCAACCATGGACGGTAACCCTATCAGCGAAAAGTTCTATGATAAGGCCCCCGGCAGCCTTATCCTGACTCTTAAGTCAGCCTACCTGGATACGCTCTCTTCCGGAAACCACACGATCAAGATCACGTTTACCGACGGCGAAGCAACAGTGGCAATCACCATTGCGCAGGCTCCGTCCCGCACAAACACCACGCCGACCCCGAGCCCGTTGCCGAAGACCGGCGAAACCGGTAATTCCTTTATTGGAATCATTTGGCTTCTTACCGGTACATTGGTCATGCTCTTTGTCGCTCTGTCTACGAAGGTTTCCCGCAAAAAAGCAGGACCCGCTTCTTACACTTCCCGAACAAATCACAGGGGAAGATAAGTAAGGATAGTTCGATCAGTACAAAAAGAGGATCCCTTTTGAGGGATCCTCTTTATTTGTTCTTCTCATATAAACACATCAGGCGTGTATCGCTGTCGAGTACTGCTTCATGACATTTGCTGAACGGAAAACCAGCACGATCTGCCAGATGGACACAGCGATTGCAGCGACCGTAAGGAAAAGCAGAGCGAAGGCCGCCAGGATATTCAGGATCGGGAAAAAGCACAGCAGAGTACATATAACAATACCCTGTCCTTTCAGCATAATGCTTACTATTACCCTACCTGCTACAATATAGCGTACGCAGAGTTCTTTTACAAGTTGTGTAATTCGTGAATTCCATTGAAATAGGGGCTTATAAATCTCCGCAGGAAGTAAAATATCCTGTTACTTTGTAAGCACACTTTCCCGCGACATCGAGATGATTTTCGAGCGCGCTTCATCATAAGCCTTTTCTAGTCCGGGTGCTGCGTCTTCAAATGGCTTTAAGCGTGACATAATCTCTTCACGTTCAATGCGGGCTCCTTCTTCCAGGTCCGTAAAACCGGAATAGACACTCATCTTCGTCCGGACAACGTCCAGTTCCTTGTTGATGACCCTCTGCTTATGCCGGTTCACGGCGAGAGCTCCAAGCGCATCAATATATTCCTTCAGACACCCGAAATACGCTTTGTCCTTCTCTTCCGAATCAGATGCTGCCTTAAGCAGACCTTCGCGTGCATGCCGTAAGCGTGTCGGAGTCAGTTCGTCAGATATACATATATCACTGACTTTTGTCCATCTTCCAGCACAAAGGATACGGCCCAAAAGGCTCTCAAAATCTGAAGGCTCTGCCATGAGGATATGACTGAATCTTTTATCTGCTTCAGCAAAATAACCCATATTCATCGAATTCAAAGCCTTCTCGTGAGGCAGACCGAAGAACAGTGAGATACCATATGCAACACCGCACGAATCGCATTCATAAACACGCTTCTCCATATCAAGTTTTAAACCGGCACCGCATTTTGCACACTGGATGGTCTTTCCAGACAGTTTGTGTGAGCCCTCGTATTCAACCTTTGGTCCGGTCTCAGAAGATTCTGTATCTTCTTCGGATTCAGGCTCAATCTCAATAAGCTTTTTATATAGATCTATATATGCCTGTTCATGCCATTCGCTCTTTGAAGTGATATCACTCTTTTTTATCTCCCTATCCTCGACCTTATTCTTAAGAGCTTTATGGCGTCTGGCATCATTTACCCCGACCACGACAGCAAGCACGACAAGCACTGTAGGGATCAGCAAGGTCTTAACGACATCAAATATTGACTCCGGGGCACCATGTGTGAAATTGATATACACGATTCCTAATGCGACAAGCAAAACCAGGATCACAATAAGCCCGATCAAATGCGGCGAAAAGACTTTATCGCTGGTGTAGTCCAGCGTTTTCGAGACGTTGTCGAATAGTTTTTCAGATGTTTCAGATTCCATCTCGTCACGGATCTTTTCTATCTTCTTCAGATCTTCGACATGCCCGGTCATTTTGGATATGGTATCGAAATACTCCGTATTACTCTTGCCCGAAAAATCCCTTGCGTTATCGAGTTCATTCCTTATCCTGTCAAGATTAGCCCTCTTCAAGGTACTGATATCCGAGAGTTCCTTTTCCGAAGATACCATTAACGTGCTGAGCAGCATTCCTCGCAAAGCATGAAAGCTTCGCGGATCCTCTGCCAGAACAGCTTTGCATTTCTCTTTTGAAGCACCAAACTCACGGCGTTCCAGGCACGCATCCGCCTGTCCTAAAAGTTCTTTCCCGTGAAAATCAACGGAACTGAATCTCGTTCCGCAGAAAGGGCAATCAAAAAACTCCTGGTCGGAATCAAAGATCAGAATACCGGCACATTTTGAGCAGGTGTAACTCTTTAAAACCGCCATGGAGCTCTCCTTCCTAATTCATCCGTTGAGGTATTTATATCGATGCAGCATCGCAGAGCTGAAAACAATCACTTACTCATAGTAAGATAACAGCTTTTCATCAAACAGGGCGATGGATTCGTTATCTTTAATCTTGCTGTACAGAGCAAGCTGCGTGATCTCTTCTTTGTCTTTGACCATTCCGGATAATGTATCAATACTCATATCCGGCAAGGTAATGCCGTATAAGCCGCCCAACTCTATGCGATCTTCTTTGGAAAAATAGTCCGGTTTGAGCAGGAGCTTCATCGCACCAAGATATGTAATATCAGAAACATCAAATCCCAGTTCTTCATTACACTCTCTAACTATACATTCTCTGGCAGTTTCGCCTTTTTCGACGCATCCGCCGAAGATCTCGAACCTGTTTCTCCATTTATTACGGCCCAGAAGATATTCCCCGCCGACCTTGACAACAGCCAGACAGTGAGTGAACGAAGGATCCTTAGAAAGAGCCTCTTCATCCATGTCATCAACGGAAATGAGAAGATTTCCCTTCTGATCTTTGCAGATATAATCTTTATACTCCATATAAGCCTCCTAAGGTCTGTCCGATATCAAAAACAATCACTTTATTATAACAAGATGATTCTTTAATATCATTTTACTGATGATTTGCTATTTTTCTTTGTAATTATATACATATTCCCTATCTTGTTTGTCAAACAGTTCAGAGATATCAATTATCTGGACGAATTTTACCCTATAGCTATCATCACCCTCGTAGTAATTATCAGAATAAACATGGACCTTTTTATCACTGTCAGTTAGGTTATATAGTCTGCAGTGATTGCCTGCCTCAGAGGTTGCATATTGTTCCGTACTGTTAAATACC
>CADCQV010000066.1 GCA_902803625.1 uncultured Lachnospiraceae bacterium | reverse complement strand
CAGCGGTAACTCTGGAAGCAGGCGGCGGAGCAGTTGACGGAGGAGCAGTACTTGAAGACGGCGGCGCACCCGCAGGAGCAGTACTCGAAGACGCAGGCGCACCCGCAGGAGCAGTACTCGGAGATACAGCCGCACCTGCAGGAGCAGTTGAGGCAGCAGACGGAGCTCTCGTCGACGGAACAAATCCTGTAGCCCAGGTACTCGGAGACAAGGCAAATCCTGTGGCACAGGTTCTCGGTGAGAGACTTGCACCTATAGTTGAGGCAGTGGAGAACGGAACCTTCAACAGGAACATGGTTCTCAATGATGACGTTAAGGCAAGCATTCCTTTCGGATGGTGGCTGCTGATCTTTATCCTCGGAGCAACTGGGGTCAAGATGTATATGGATCACAGAAAGAGGAAGGAAGAGGAGGCCGCAAAGCAGGGAAGATAAAGAAAGGTATGGGGTAACAGAATTTAGGAGGAGGTACACTTAAATGACATTGGAGGCAGAAGTAACCAGCGACAAGCGGAAGATAGGGAGAGTCGAGTTCAAGGCACCGAGTGTTATCGTGCTCTGTGACACCGGCGAAACCCTGTACGTGATGGTGGAGGATGCGAGTCCCCGGGGTATGGGACTCTGGATGAAGGATGACCGGCCGGATATAGCCGATAAGGACATCATTATCGTTGCGGATACTGTTATCATGTACGCTACCGTTGCACGTATGGTTAAACGCGATGACGGCACCTATACCGTTGGCATAAGTGCCAAGAAGTTCACACCGGATGTACTTGAATATCTCTTCAAGCACATAGGAAATTCCGGCGACTGAGCTAAAACAGGGAAATATTAATCAGAAAGGAGGAGAGTCATTGTCTCTCCTCCTTTTAGATGTACGCCAAATCCATCGACGAGAAGCATGATATTATGGTTGTGCCTGTAGGGTGCTTAAGAAACTGACTTGCGTTTTTGTGCCGGTGGCTATATTATGAAGAAATGCAAAACCGTAGTAATGTCATCCTGAGCAACAGTATGGATCTTTTCACCGAGTAGATAATTATGAACGAAAACAATAATAACCAGAATAATAATAACGGCGGGAGAAATCCCCGGAACAGACAGACCTTGATCGCAATGATAGTGGCGACGGTACTCACCTTCTTCTGCATGAGTATGATGAGCAGCCTGGTCACCAGAAATTCCACCCAGGAGATCAGCTATTCCCAATTCCTTTCAATGATATCTGCGAATCAGATCGGAAGTGTGGAGATAGATCCTGATAAGATAACCATCTATCCGAAGGAGGGGAACAATAGGAACCCTCTCTCTATGCAGATGAACTATTATACGGGTATTGTGGATGATCCGGATCTAACGGAACGCCTGACAGAGGCGGGGATAGATTTTAAGAGCCAGGTTCCGGACAGGTCGGGAGCCATGGTTTCCGGCTTTATCGGCTATGTTTTCCCGATCCTTCTGGTGTGCGGACTCACCTACCTCCTTATGAAGCGTATGGGCGGCGGAGGCATGATGGGTGTCGGCCGCAGCAATGCCAAGGTTTACGTACAGAAGGAAACCGGGGTCACATTCAAGGATGTGGCAGGTCAGGATGAGGCGAAGGAATCACTGCAGGAGGTGGTGGATTTCCTCCATAATCCCGCCAAGTATTCACGGATAGGTGCGAGACTTCCGAAGGGAGCGCTGCTTGTGGGGCCTCCGGGAACAGGAAAGACCCTGCTTGCAAAGGCTGTTGCGGGTGAAGCCCATGTGCCCTTCTTCTCCCTGGCAGGCTCTGATTTTGTGGAAATGTTTGTGGGCGTAGGTGCTTCAAGAGTCCGGGATCTTTTCAGGGAGGCCGAGAAAAACGCCCCCTGCATTATCTTTATCGATGAGATAGATGCCATAGGAAAGAGCAGGGATTCGAGGTACGGCGGAAATGACGAAAGGGAGCAGACCTTAAACCAGCTCCTTTCAGAGATGGACGGCTTTGACACCTCCAAGGGAATACTGATCCTTGGCGCCACCAACAGACCGGAGACCCTCGATAAGGCGCTTCTCCGCCCGGGCCGTTTTGACAGAAGGATAATAGTTGACAAGCCCGACCTGAAGGGAAGGATAGATACGCTCAAGGTTCATGCAAAGGACGTTAAGCTTGACGAGACCGTTAATTTCGAGGACGTGGCGCTGGCAACCAGCGGTGCCGTGGGGTCTGATCTTGCGAACATGGTGAATGAAGCCGCTATCAATGCGGTAAAGTCCGGCAGGGAGTATGTTTCACAGAAGGATCTTATGGATGCTGTGGAGATTGTCCTTGTGGGTAAGGAAAAGAAGGACCGTGTACTCAGTAAGGAAGAAAGACGTATAGTCTCCTACCATGAAATAGGCCACGCGCTTGTTTCCGCCCTGCAGAAAAACAGCGAGCCCGTGCAGAAGATAACCATTGTGCCCCGTACCATGGGAGCCCTGGGTTATGTAATGCAGGTGCCGGAAGAAGAGAAGTACTTAAACAGCGAAGCGGAGCTAAGGGCTATGCTTGTGACGACCCTTGCGGGAAGAGCCGCTGAGGAGCTGGTATTTGATACGGTTACCACGGGAGCTTCCAATGATATTGAGAAGGCAACGAAGATCGCCAGAGCAATGGTGACCCAGTACGGAATGAGTAAGAAATTCGGTCTCGTGAGCCTGGAGTCCATTGAGGACCGCTATCTTGACGGACGGGCGGTGCTTAACTGCTCCGATGAGACTGCGGCGGACATAGATAATGAGGTGATGAAGCTCCTTAAGGAATCCTATAAAGAGGCAAAGAAGCTCTTAAAGGAGAACAGGAAGCTTCTTGACAAGCTGGCAGCCTTCCTTATCAAGAGGGAGACCATAACCGGCACCGAATTTATGAAGATCTACTGCAAGGAAAAGGGCATTCCGGTTCCGGAAAAGAAGTCCTATGAAGAGAGATTCAAGGAAGCAAGACGGGACAGCAGGGATGAGGAGGATACAGCTTTCCCTGAGGAGGAACCGGAGCAGAAGGAGCTCAGCTTACGGCAGGACAGCGTTAATAATACGGGAAACAATAATATGGGAAGCAATAATACGGGCAGCAATAATACGGGCGGCAGCGGATATCCTCCGCAGAATGACTGGCAGGCAAGGAATAATGCGCCTCAGAACCACATGCCCGGACAGCAGATTGATTTTACCATTGACGACAGCCTTATACCTGACAGGAATACGTCCGGGCAGCCGGGCGGGCATACTGTCGGCGAAGGTGGACAAAATACGGATAGTGACAGCCGAAACAGCGACGATTCCGGCGGAAGCGGACCGGATAACGGCGGGATCCCCGGATAATCCCGGATTTTCAGATGGAATTTGACATCGAAGAAAGCTTAAAGGTACTTCCGAAAAAGCCTGGGGTTTACCTTATGCATGCCGATGATGACGAGATCATCTATGTCGGAAAGGCGGTAAATCTCTTTAACCGGGTACACAGTTATTTCAGGAAGAATAAAAAGAGCCCCAAGATCATGAAGATGGTGACGCATATTGCCTACTTTGAGTATATCGTCACCGATTCTGAGATGGAGGCTCTTGTTTTAGAGAGCAATCTTATAAAGAAGCATCGTCCCAGGTACAATACCATGCTGAAGGACGATAAGAGCTATCCTTATATAAGGGTCACAGTGAATGAAGCTTATCCGAGGATACTTTTCAGCAGGAGACCCCGGGGAGATACCGGAACAGACAAAAAGACGGGTCAGCGGCTTTTCGGACCCTATACCTCCGCCTGGGCGGTAAGGGATACCATAGAGCTTATCAATAAGATCTACGGTCTCCGCACCTGCAGCAGGGTGCTTCCGAGGGATATGGATAAGGACAGACCCTGTCTTAATTATCATATCAAACAGTGCTCCGGACCCTGTAAGAGCGGCTGTATCTCGGAGGAAGCGTACCGTGAGGCAGTGAACGGTGCCCTTGATTTCCTTAACGGTAATTATACCCCCATCCTTTCCATGCTTAAGGAGAAGATGGATAAGGCCTCGGAGGAACTGAGGTATGAGGATGCCATTACCTGGAGGGATCTTCTGGGGTCGGTTCAGAGTGTTGCGCAGAAGCAGAAGATAACCCTTGCCGGGGAGAATGAGGACAGGGATATCGTTGCCTGCAAGACGGATGGGGACGAGGCCGTGGTGCAGATCTTCTTTATCCGCTCCGGTAGGCTGACCGGCCGGGATCATTACTATATGACCGGAGTAAAGGATCTCACTACGTCCGAGATTCTCGGAAGCTTTGTGAAGCAGTTCTATTCGGGAACACCCTTTATACCGAAGGAGATCATGCTGGAAACGGATATTGAGGATCATGGGATAATAGAGGAGTGGCTCGGCGGCAAAAGGGGAGCCGGGGTCTCACTCATTATCCCGAAGAGAGGGATGAAGGAGAGGCTTCTACGTCTCGCGAAAAAGAATGCGGAGCTTATCCTTGAGACAGACCGTGAAAAGCTGAGGAGGAGCGAGGAAAAGACAAAGGGAGCCGCGGCGGAGCTTGCGGGGCTCATAGGTATCGACAGGGCTGACAGGATAGAGTCCTATGACATATCCAATATCAGCGGCTTCGAGTCCGTGGGCAGTATGGTAGTTTTCGAAGGCGGGAGAGCAAAGAATTCCGATTACAGGAAGTTCCGGATAAAGAGCGTACAGGGACCAAATGACTATGCTTCAATGGAAGAGGTTCTGACCCGCAGGTTTGAGAGGCTTGTAAATGCTGACGGCAGCGAAGGGGAAGGGGATTCCTTTGTGAGATTTCCGGACCTTATACTTATGGACGGCGGAAAGGGACAGGTAAATATAGCCCTGAATGTCCTGTCACGCTTAAAGCTGGATATTCCGGTCGCCGGTATGGTAAAGGACGATCACCACAGAACCCGCGGAATCTATTTCAATAATGAAGAACTGCCGGTGGACAGCCATTCGGAGTGTTTCCGTCTCGTGACCAGGATACAGGATGAGACCCACCGCTTCGCCATTGATTACTTCCGTTCGCTTCACGGGAAGAACCAGCTCCACTCCATCCTCGATGATATACAGGGTATCGGCGATACCAGGAGAAAGGCCCTTCTCCGGGAATTCGGCTCGGTGGAGAATATAAAGGAAGCGTCGGAGGAGGAACTCGCTGCCGTGCCTGAAATGAATAAAAGGTCGGCGGAGGCGGTCTTTGCTTTCTTTCATAATGAGTGAAATGATGGTATACTGTAAAAGATTCTTCGGGCGAAGCCCTCAGAATGACAGAGAGGCAGCGAAGCCCTCAGAATGACAGAGAGAGTGACAAGCGAAGCCCTCAGAATGACAGGCTTATTGTCATCCTGAGCGAAGCGAAGGATCTTTACGGGGCACTGCCGCGCATAGCGCGTCAAAGCGTGCCCGAAAAATGTCCACTGGACATTTTTCCATCCTGAGCGAAGCGAAGGATCTTAAACAACGGAAAGGAGCGTCATCCAAAGCCATGGCAACGGTTTCCCTAAAAACCTTTATCGACAAAATGAACCTCTATAATCTTACTCCCGATATTCCCATCGACAGCGTGAATATCACCCAGCCCGAGATAAACAGGCCCGCACTGCAGCTCACGGGCTTTTTCGACCACTTTGAAGCTTCAAGGGTCGAGATAGTGGGCTTTGTGGAGTATTCATATATGCTGGAGATGGACGAGAGCAGGAAGGATGAGATATACGGAAAGCTTCTGTCAAGCGGCATTCCCTGTGTTATCTTCTGCAGGGATCTGGAGCCGGACGAGAAATTTATGTGGTATGCCGGGGAAAATCAGGTACCTCTTTTAAAAACCTCGAAATCCACGTCGGACTTTATGGCAGAGACCATCAGATGGCTGAATGTCAAGCTTGCACCCTGCATTTCCATTCACGGAGTTCTCGTTGATGTTAACGGTGAGGGACTGCTTATCACCGGCGAGAGCGGCATAGGAAAGAGCGAGGCAGCGCTGGAGCTGGTAAAGAGGGGACACAGGCTTATTTCCGATGACGTTGTGGAGATAAGGAAGGTCAGTGATGATACACTTATCGGTTCCGCACCGGATATAACAAAGCACTTTATCGAGCTTCGGGGTATAGGGATAATCGATGTAAAGGCGCTTTTCGGCGCCACCTCCGTAAAGGAGACCCAGAGTATAGACCTTGTGATAAAGCTTGAGGACTGGGACAGGGACAAGGACTACGACCGCCTCGGTATGGAGGAGGAGTACACCGAGTACCTTGGGAAAAGGGTGGTCTGCCATAATATCCCCATCCGTCCCGGAAGAAATTTGGCCATTATCTGCGAGACCGCGGCCATAAATTACAGGCAGAAGAAGATGGGCTACAATGCAGCACAGGAGCTCTATAAGAGGGTACAGGACAATCTGAAGAAAAATCGGGAGGAGCAGTAAATGAGCTATGTTTACGGGGTTGATGTAGGAGGCACATCGGTAAAGATAGGCCTTTTCTCAGGGGAAGGAGAGCTCATCGAAAAGTGGTCGATTCCCACGAACACGGAAAATAACGGTGAGGCTATACTTCCCGATATAGCGGCTTCAATAGATGCAAAGTCAAAGGAAAAGGGGATCGGCGACAGTGAGATCCTGGGTGTCGGTCTGGGGCTTCCGGGTCCCGTGGATGACAGGGGAATCATAAGGAAGGCCGTGAACCTTCATTGGAACGATACCTTCAACGTGGAGGAGAAGCTGGCGGCCTGCTTTGACGGGAGACTAAAGGTTAAGGCCGGGAATGACGCCAATGTGGCGGCGCTCGGCGAAGCCTGGATGGGCGCCGGAAAGGGCTATAAGAATATCGTCATGGTGACTCTCGGAACCGGTATCGGAGGCGGAGTCATCATTAACGGACAGATCGTTACCGGAACCTGGGGTGCAGCGGGAGAAATAGGACATATTTACACGGGAACCGATACTGAGGAACCCTGCAACTGCGGAAACAGGGGCTGTCTGGAGCAGTTTGCCTCTGCCACGGGCATAGTAAGGCTCTTAAAGGAAGAGCTGGAGAATAATCCGGATGAAGCCTCCGAGATGAGGGATAAGCCTCTTGATTCCAAAAATATGTGGGAAGCGGTAAAGAACGGAGATAAGCTTTCCATAAGGGTTGCTGAGAAATTCGGGAAGTATCTGGGAACCGGCCTTTCGGTTGTTGCAGGGGTTCTGAATCCGGAGATAATTATTATCGGCGGAGGCGTTTCCATGTCGGGGGACGTTATCATGCCCTATATCACGAAAAACTTTAAGGAGCATGTTTTTCATGCAAGCGGTGAAACCGTATTCACCAGGGCGACCCTCGGAAATGACGGCGGGATCTACGGCGCCGCCGCGCTGCTGATATGATTTAGGGCAGTGCCCCGTAAAGATCCTTCGCTTCGCTCAGGATGACAATAAGCCTGTCATTCTGAGGGCGGAGCCCGAAGAATCTTCCCGGCGGGAGAAAGATCCTTCGCTTCGCTCAGGATGACAATAATACGCTCAGGATGACAATAATACGCTCAGGATGACAAACAGTGACCCGGCATTAGATTTATAATGAATAACACCATCGATACCATCAAAAGGATCCTGCCTGAAGACAGGATTTTAATAGATGAACCCATGAAAGCCCATACCACCTTCCGCACCGGCGGAACGGCGGATCTTTTTCTGTTGCCGGAAAATGCTGGGCAGCTGACGGAGCTTATCCGGGTTTTCAGAAAAGAAGAGCAGGAATTCATTATTATCGGAAACGGCAGCAATCTTCTGGTTTCGGACAGGGGATACAGGGGGGCGGTAATTGCTGTCACGGAAGCCTTTTCGGCTATTGAGATCTCCGGAACCGAGATACACGCAGGGGCAGGAGCGCTGCTTTCAAGAATAGCAGATGCGGCCCGCAGGCATTCCCTCACGGGCTTTGAATTCGCTTCAGGCATTCCCGGAACTGCGGGAGGCGCAATGGTTATGAATGCCGGAGCCTACGGCGGTGAGATGAAGGATGTGGTAAAGTGCGTGGAGGTTCTGACCCCGGATGGTGAGATGGTGACCTTCAGTAACAGTGAAATGGACTTTGGCTACCGAAAGAGTATCGTCAGGAAGGAAGGCCTGACAGTACTTAAGATCGTTTTTTCCTTAAGCCCCGGAAACCCGGAAGAGATAGGGGCGAAAATGGAGGAACTCTCGGCAAAGAGGCGTGAAAAGCAGCCGCTGGAATTCCCAAGCGCAGGCAGCACCTTCAAGAGACCGGAGGGACATTTCGCCGGAAAGCTCATTATGGATGCGGGACTTTCCGGTTTTTCCGTGGGTGGCGCTTCTGTATCGGAAAAACACTGTGGTTTTATCATAAACAGGGGGAATGCCACTTCCGATGATGTTTACAGACTGATAAAAAAGGTTCAGTCGGTTATTAAGGAAAGATCCGGGGTGGAGCTTGAGCCCGAGATCATGCTGATCGGAGAATTTGAATGAAATTTGTCATTGTTACCGGAATGAGCGGAGCCGGCAAAAGTACATCCTTAAAGATGCTGGAGGATCTCGGATACTTTTGCGTGGATAATCTGCCCGTGCCGTTGATCGGAAAGTTTGCGGAGCTTTCGTATGAGCCGAATTCCGAGCTTCAGAAGGTTGCGGTCGGGATCGACGTCCGCACCGGACTTTCAAAGGTGGATCAGGCTTTGAAGGAGCTTAGGGACGCAGGGTATTCCTTCGAGATCCTTTTTCTTGACTGTGAAGATGATGTATTGATCAAGCGTTTCAAGGAGACCAGAAGGGCACATCCCCTTGTTATGAACGGCAGGGTTGAGGACGGGATAAGAAAGGAACGTGAGATCCTTAAGTTTCTGAAAAAGGAAGCTTCTTATATTATTGACTCAAGCCACCTCCTTGTCAGGGAGCTGAAGAATGAGATAGACAATATCTTTTCCAAGAACAAGGACTACGGGAATCTCTTTATCACCGTGCTTTCCTTCGGCTATAAGTACGGGATACCCAATGACTGCGATTTGGTATTTGACGTGAGGTTTCTGCCCAATCCCTATTATATTGACGAATTAAAGAATAAGAGCGGTGAGGATAAAGAAGTTCAGGACTATGTAATGGGCTTTAAGGAGGCCGGGATCTTCCTTGACAAGCTGCAGGATCTTATTGAATTCCTTATCCCGAATTATGTCATAGAGGGAAAGAACCAGCTTGTCATCGGGATCGGCTGTACCGGAGGGAAGCATAGGAGTGTCACTCTGGCAAACAGGCTCTATGAGCGCCTTGAAAGTAAGGGCGGCTATGGCATCAGGATTGAGCACAGGGATATCCTGAAGGACAGTCTTCGGCGGTGACATATGTCATTTTCACAGGATGTAAAAAAAGAGATAAGCCAGGAGATTCCGGAAGCAAGGCACTGCATGGCAGCTCTTCTTGCAGGGATCACACTGATGGCCGCGGATATTTCCTTCAGTCCCGACGGGGAGGACAGGATCTCTTTTCATTCCGAGAATGCGGCTGTCATCAGAATATGCTTTACATTATTAAGAAAAACCATTAGAATAAGTGCTGATGTTCAGGTGAGATGGGGGAAAATCCCTGTTTACAGGCTTTTGCTGAAGGGAAGCCACGCTTCTGGGGTCTTGTCAATGTTGAAGATCGATCCCGGGAACAGGCAGCTTGACAGCTTATTATACGAGAGATCGTGCTGCAGGAGAAATCTTATCAGGGGGGCTTTTCTTTCCGGCGGTTCGGTCAGTGATCCCAAGGGCTCATACCACATGGAGTTTGTGTGTGATTCCAGGGAGAAGGCGGAAGATCTCCGCAGTATAATAGGCAGCTTTAGTATCGAAAGCCGTATCGCCGGGAGGAAGCGCAGCTATGTTGTTTACCTTAAGGAGGGTGATGACATAGTTACCATGCTGAACATCATGGAAGCGCCGGCAGCTCTTATGGAGATGGAGAACGCCCGTATATACAAGGATATGCGGAATAACGTGAACCGGCGCGTGAACTGTGAGACCGCAAATATTAAAAAGACGGTCAGCGCAGCTGTGAGACAGGTTAATGATATTGAGTTTATTTTGGAGAAAAAGGGGTTTGGTTTTCTGGACGATGCCCTCAGGGAGATGGCCGAGGTAAGGCTTCAGTATCCCGATGCGGCATTAAAGGAACTTGGCAATTTTCTAAATCCGCCGGTGGGTAAATCGGGGGTAAACCACAGGCTGAGGAAGCTCAGCCGTATAGCGGATGATCTAAGGAGGAATCTCTATGACCAGGAAAACAGTTGAAGTATCCATGCAGGGAGGAACGGATACCAGACCCATTGCAATGCTTGTTCAGACTGCAAGCCAGTATGAGGCTACTGTTTATATCGAGTATGATGAAAAGCATGTGAACGCCAAAAGTATTATGGGAATGATGACGCTTGCCCTGAAAAACGGAGATAAGGTTGACGTGGTGACGGAGGGCAGCGATGAGGAAAATGCTGCCGGTGAGATATGCAGATACCTTAAGGGCGAGCTGGCCGCAGGCTGATGCATTAACGAATATGCAAAAGAAAATGTATTTCATCTACAACCCACATGCCGGAATGGAGAGGATCCGCAGTAATCTTTTGGATATCATAGATATCTTTGTTAAGGCGGACTTCGAGGTTACGGTTTATCCCACCCAGGACAGGGGGGATGCTTCCCGGGCAGTCCGGGAAATGAAGGATGGCTATGACCTTCTGGTATGCTCCGGCGGAGACGGGACTCTGGATGAGGTTGTGTCGGGGATGATGCAGCGGGAGAAAAAGATTCCCGTAGGATATGTTCCCGCAGGCAGTACCAATGATTTTGCCAGAACCTTAAAGATCCCGAGGGATATGCGGAAGGCTGCGGAGGTCGTGACCCGGGGTGTGGAGTTTAAATGTGACACGGGATCCTTTAACGATAAATACTTCGTGTATATCGCAGCCTTTGGTGTGTTTACGGATATCTCCTACGGAACCGAGCAGGATCTGAAGAACACCTTCGGACACCTGGCCTATATTATGGAAGCAATGTCCAGAATAGGCGATCCTCTGGAGTCCTTCCATATGAAGGTGGTTCACGACGGGATTACCGAGGAAAATGATTATGTATACGGAATGATCAGCAATTCCGTTTCTGTTGCGGGCTTTAAGAGCCCCGGAAGACAGAATGTGATACTGGATGACGGACTCTTCGAGGTGGCTCTCATCAAAAAACCCGAGGATCCGGTGGAGCTCGGAGAGGTGGCCGGTGCAGTTATGAACGGCAGTTCCAATGATCTCGTGAGCTATTTCAAGACCGATGAGATAAGCTTTGAGAGCAGCGGAGAAGTGGCCTGGACTCTTGACGGTGAGTTCGGGGGAAGCTTAAAGGAGGTCAATATCCGGAATTGCCGCAGAGCTTTCGGGATAATGGTTCCCGCGGATGCAGGATTACCGGATAAAATGTTATTCTGAGCGTGTACCATGTCATTCTGAGCGAAGCGAAGAATCTTATATATTACCGTATAGGTTCACCGTATTGTAATCGCGGTGTTCATATATAATAAAAATCAATAAGAAAGGATGGAAATGATATGCCATTAGTTACAACTACCGAGATGTTCAAAAAGGCCTACAGCGGAGGATATGCCATCGGAGCTTTCAATGTTAATAATATGGAGATAGTTCAGGGCATTACAGAGGCTGCATGGGAGCTTCATTCGCCCGTTATCCTGCAGGCATCCGCAGGTGCCAGGAAGTATGCACAGTCTGCTTATCTGAAGCATCTTGTTGAAGCTGCAGTGGAGGCTACAAAGGATGAGATCCCCATCGCTCTTCACCTTGACCACGGCGCAGATTTTGATGTCTGCAAGGATTGTGTTGATAACGGATTCACATCAGTTATGATCGATGCTTCTTCAAAGCCTTTTGATGAGAACGTGGAAATATCAAAGAAGGTTGCTGAGTATGCTCATGACAAGGGTGTTGTTGTGGAAGCAGAGCTTGGAACCCTTGCAGGTGTTGAGGATGATGTGAATGTGGCTGCGGAGACCGCTCAGTACACGAATCCCGATCAGGTAGTAGAGTTTGTAGAGCGCACAGGCGTTGATTCTCTGGCGATCGCTATCGGAACCAGCCACGGCGCATATAAGTTCAAGCCCGGAACAGATCCTCACATCCGTCTGGATATTCTTGAGGAGATCTCAAAGAGACTTCCCGGATTTCCCATCGTGCTCCACGGTTCTTCATCCGTTCCCCAGGAATACGTGAAGATCATAAACAGTAACGGCGGAGCTCTGAAGGATGCCATCGGTATCCCCGAGGATCAGCTTCGTGAAGCAGCAAAGAGATCTGTCTGCAAGATCAATATCGATTCCGATCTTCGTCTCGGTATGACTGCGGGTATCCGTGAGCATATGGCAGCACATCCCGATCATTTTGATCCCAGACAGTATATAGCAGACGGACGCCAGTATGTAAAGGATATCGTTCACAACAAGATAATCAACGTTCTCGGCTCAGACAACAAGGCCTGATCAGGTGATGTCATCCTGAGCGAAGCGACATATGTCATCCTGAGCGTCACAGACATATGTCATCCTGAGCGAAGCGAAGGATCTTTCAAATAATACCTGCTCAGCGTTTGACCGTTATGACCTGAAATCTTCTCCCCTGTATCCGTGAAACCGATCTTTTCGGCGAGCCGGATGGAGGGGAGATTTTCTTTCTGTATAAAAGCATTGAGCTCTCCTATCCCCAGTATTCTTTTCCCATAGTCAATAACGGAGGTGCAGACCTCATAGGCTATGCCCCTTCCCCGGTGCTCTCTATCAAGAAGGTATCCAAGCTCCGGGATATCGAAGTCCCGGCGGTTGCTTATACCGGCTCTTCCTATCAGCCTGCCGCTCTCCCTGTCAATGATATTCCAGAAGCCGTAGCCGAAGAAGCCGTACATCTTTTCGATATAGGCTTTCTGGAATTCAGTCTCCTCCTCTTTTGTGGGCATTAATGGAGGTATGAAGCGCTGTATCTCAGGATCCCCGTAGAGCAGGAAAAGAGCGTCGATGTCGTTTAGGGAAAGCTCCCTTATGACGGTACGTTCTGTTTTCAGAATTGTCCAGGGAATGCCCCGTTTTCTCTGATACATTTTTTCCAGAAAGTCTGGGGTTATCTCATCAAAGCCCTCGATAATGCATTGGGCGCCGGAGTATATTCCGGAAGCGGAAGAGGGAAAGATCCGGCAGGGAATGGTGTCCGGCTTTTTATACAGAACATAACCGGTGTCGTGGAACCGGGCAAAGTCAACACCGGTTTCATTATCCGTGACGGTATAGGAACCGTCAGGTATCCTGCCCTTCGGTATTTTACTTCCCGGCTCAAGTGAATAAAGGCTCACGCCCTCCTTACTGAGATCGGCCATAAGTTCGTCAAGCCAGGGGGTGTGGGAGTCGGATATGGAGAAAAAACAGTATTTCAGATCCTTCATCTAAAGATTCTTTGAAAAATGCCTTTAAAAGGGAGGATGCCAGGTGCCGGGCACCTGGCATTATTATGAAAAAGTTTTAATATAGTATTAACTACTATGGAAGCTGTCGTTTTTGATAATCTGAGTATACCCAAATCTTGTGTACAAAATTCAATTTGTGAATGAAGTTTTTTCAAATAGTTTGTTAACACGTTGTGAACAAAGAGGTCTCGTTTGGATCCTTCGCCAAGATCTTTTGCTAAGGTTTTTCGCTAAGATCCTTCGCTTACGCTCAGGATGACAAAAAGGCGGGATGACAAAATATGGGCATAAACCGTTGATGACAGAATACGGGCATAAACCGTTGGATGGCAAAATATGGGCATAAACCGTTGACATAGCCGAAAAATAGGGCTATTATCGGTTATTAGAGGATTTTTGTTATAGAAATATTCGGGATCCGGGGGATTCCGGATCGCTGAATTTTTATCTGGAGGGAAAAAAATGGCAATACAAAAAAGAGCTATCGCAGCCGCTGATGTAAAGGAAGAGGTGAAGGCTGCACCCGCAGCTGAAGTGAAGAAGACGGAAGAGAAGCCTGAAGCACCCAAGGCAGCGGCACCTGCAAAGGCAGCAGAGAAGAAGCCTGCAGCAAAGAAGAGCGCAGCAAAGAAAACAACGGCTGCAAAGAAGACCGAAACGAAGAAGGCCGATGGTACTGCGAAGGCTGCAGCAAAGAAGACAGAGAGTGCAGCAAAGAAGACAGCGGCGAAGAAGCCCGCAGCAAAGAAGACAGCGGCGAAGAAGCCCGCAGCAAAGAAGGCACCTGCGAAGAAGGCGGCAGCCGCAAGCGAGAATATGGTTGTACAGTTCAGAGGACGCGAGGTTAGCACTGCCCAGATCAGGGAGAGATTCAGTGATGTCTGGACAAAGGACTACGGCAGGAAGGCTTCTGATGTCAAGGAAGTTACCTTCTATATCAAACCGGAGGATTCAGCTGTGTACTTTGCGGTCAATAACGGTGAAGATACAGGAAGCTTTGCGATCTAACTTATGAATAATCCAATTCAGGCCGGACTCGAAAGGATCCGGCTTTCTTTTTCAGAAAAAGGCACTTATGAAAAAATAAT
>CADCQV010000065.1 GCA_902803625.1 uncultured Lachnospiraceae bacterium | reverse complement strand
TGAAAGTTATTAAAGACCTTATCCAGTACCCTAAAGGTCCCCCCGTACACATTGCTGGAGATCAGCACCCTATCTCCGCTCTTAAAAAGAGAAAGTACCGCTGTGGTTGCTGCCATACCTGAACCGAAGGCGAAGCCCCTTATCCCTCCCTCCAGCTCGGCGATCAGTGCTTCCAGTGCTTCCCTTGTGGGATTTCCGGTTCTTGAATACTCGTATCCCCTCATTTTCCCGAGACCGTCCTGCTTATAGGTGGAGGTCTGATAGATCGGGATATTTACAGCCCCCGTATTTTCATCTATGGAGATCCCGCCGTGTATCAGTGCGGTATTGATGTTCTCGTATTTTCCCATTTTGCTTCTCCTTTTTTATAAGATCCTTCCTGTTGCTTCGCAACCCCTCGCCGGGGCGGCATCTCACATCTTCGATGTGAGATATGCGTCGCTTACGCTCAGGATGACACCTTGGTTCCTTTGCTTACGCTCAGGATGACACCATGGTTCCTTCGACTGAAACTGTTACCGGCTGATTATCTCACTATACACCTACTGTGTCAATGGGTTTATACCGTTCTCTGTTGATTACCTACTTACCACGTAGTATAATAGGCAAAAACAGATATAATAAACGAGGTATCAGGTATGATCACAACAAAGGGACGGTACGCGATCCGAGTAATGATAGATCTTGCGGAAAATAACAACGGATCCTATATTCCTCTTAAGGATATAGCCTTGAGACAGGAGATCTCAAAGAAATATCTGGAGATCATCGTAAAGGATATGGTAAGGGGCGGACTGATCACCGGTGCCAGCGGAAAGGGCGGCGGTTATATGCTCTGCCGTGAGCCCGACAAATACACTGTTGGTGAAATACTTGAGCTTATGGAGGGAAAACTCTCTCCGGTAGCCTGCCTTATGGAAAAAAAGAATAAATGCCCCCGGAAAAAGAAATGTCATACTCTGTCCATGTGGAAAGAGTATGACAAAATGATACATGATTTCTTTTATGGAAAGAAGCTCTCCGACCTTCTATGAAAGCACCTGTTCCCTGTACTCTGACAGGATATTAAGATACTGCTTTGCAATGGAGCTTAAGGGTATTCCCTTTCTCTTGATATAGCCTATGGTCATTTTTTCCTCAGACTCAAGCGGTATCGCGCAGTAGTCGTTTCCGTTCAGCTCCTCGCTTATTATTCCCGAGCACAGGGTATAGCCGTTAAGACCCCTCATAAGGTTCAGCATCGTGGCACGGTCATTGGCCTTTATGGTGCGCTTGTACTCATAGGTTGACAGTACCTCCTCCGCAAAATAGAAGGAATTGTTCTGTCCCTGGTAGAATGACAGGCAGGGGTATTCCTCCAGTTCTTCAATCCTTATCTTTTTTCTTTTCGAAAGAGGATGTCCCTTCCACAAATATACAAATATCCTGCAGTCAAAGAGAGGATGGAAGGACAGGTTGTTCTCGGAAAAGATCTTGTCCATCACCTTAGAGTTAAAATCATTGAGATACAGGATACCCATCTCACTCTGAAAATCCCTGACATCGCATATTATCTCCCAGGTCTTCGTTTCCTTGACCGCGAGATCATATTCGTCCATTCCGTATATCTTTACAAGCTTCACAAAGGCTTCCACAACGAAGGAATAGTGCTGTGTCGACACCGAAAAACGCTCACGCACCGCCTCGTGGGAGATATACCGGGACTCAATAAGGGAATACTGCTCCATCACCTGTCTCGCATAGCCCAGGAACTCCACCCCGTCCGGCGTGACGGATATTCCGCGGTTAGACCTCCTGAAGATCTCTATTCCCGTTTCCTCCTCCAGCTCCTTTATTGCAGCGGAAAGGGAGGGCTGGGAAATAAAAAGCTTTGCTGCAGCGGTATTCATTGATTTTTCATCTGATAATGCTATGGCATATCTGAGCTGGTTTAAGGATATCATATTCTTTGTCTGTACCTCTCTATTGTCCCCTTATCCTGCTGAACAGGAAGCATAAAACGAAGATCAGGGCTTCAAGTGCCACAATCGTAGAACCTACGGGTGTTCCGGCAAGTATGGATATAAGTATCCCGAAGAAAGCGCAGCCTACAGAGAACAGCGCGGAAACACAGGTCACCGCTCTGAAGCTCCTGCAGAGCCTCATTGCCGTAAGGGACGGAAAAATGATAAGTGCCGAGATCAGAAGTGATCCCACCAGATTCATGGCGAGAACGATTATCACTGCAGTGATCACCGCGATAAGCAGATTTATCCGGTCGGCTGCTGTCCCCGAGGCCTTTGAAAAATTCTCGTCAAAGGTCACTGCAAATATCTTATTGTAGAAAACAAAGAAGAGCAGGATCACAACTGCGGAAAGGATAATGCAAAGGAGCACCTCCCCATAGTCCAGTGTCAGTATCGAGGTTGACCCGAAAAGAGTGCTGCAGACATCACCGCTTAAGTTTGATGATGTGGAAAAAACATTCATAATGAGATAGCCGAAGGCCATAGCTCCGACAGATATCATGGCTATCACCGCATCACCCTTTATCTCCGCATTCTGACCCGTGCGAAGGAGAAGCACGGCACAGATCACCGTGACCGGGAGCACCAGCAGCATATTATTGGAAAGCTTCAGTACCGATGCCACCGCTATGGCTCCGAAGGCCACATGCGAAAGACCGTCACCGATAAATGAAAAGCGCTTAAGTACAAGTGTTACTCCGAGAAGTGAGGAACAAAGCGCTATCAATACGCCGACTATTAGAGCGTAGCGCACAAAGGGATATTGAAGATACAAAGCCAGTTTTTCCATCATATGCCCCTCTCTTCTGCCTTACTGCCGGGTGCAAAATGGATATCACCGGGATAGACGGCTTTTCTCTTCTGCAGCAAAAAGAACTTTCCGGCGCTGCTTTCCAGATACTCATCCTTTGTTCCGAAAAATACCCTGTCACCTATATGAAGTATATGGGTCGCATATTTTACGGCAGCCGTAATGTCATGGGATATCATGATAATGGAGATACCCTCTTTATTTAAGTCCGATATCAGGCTGTACATCTTTGATGTCACCAGGGGATCGAGACCCGAAACAGGCTCGTCCAAAAGCAGTATCTTCTTCGTGGCACATAGCGCTCTTGCAAGGAGCACTCTCTGCTGCTGTCCGCCCGAAAGCTCCCGGTAGCAGCGCCCGGAAAGAGGCAGGATCCCCATCTTTTCCATATTATCCCGTGCAAGCTTTTTTTCCTCACGGTTATAAAAGGGTCTGAATCTGCTGGCACCCTGACAGCCGGACAGCACTATCTCATAAACGGAAGCCGGAAAATCCTTCTGCACCACTGTCTGCTGCGGAAGATATCCTATCTCGTTTTCCTTTAGGGAATCCCCCTTTATTATCTGCCCGCTTATCGGCTCCTGAAGCTTCAACAGGGTTTTCATAAGCGTGGTCTTTCCGGATCCGTTTTCTCCCACAACACAGAGATAGTCTCCGGCGTTCACAGAGAAATTCAAGCCCTTAACTATTACGTGTGAGCTGAAGCCCACTGACAGATCCTTTACCGTTAGAAGTGCCACTTACCTTTCCTCCGAAAAACATTGTAAGCCTATTTTCCGCGTGACCTTATCAAACAGCCACCCGCACTGTTCCAATGGCGTTTAGTTAGTGTCATTCTGAGCGAAGCGAAGAATCTTCTATAACCGGTCGGAAAGATCCTTCGCTGGCGCTCAGGATGACAAAATGCTTAACTAAACGGCATTGGGACGGTTCTCATTGACTTCCGGATTTTTTTCTTGACTTTGTCCGTGGAGAGTGATATTATTTTCATCGCGCGCTGATTAATTAGATCAGCGTACAGAGTTTAGCTGACCGGGGTGTGGCTCAGTTTGCAAAATGTGCCGGTGGCACATTTTGAGTCGCGAATACGAGCGCAAAGCGCGAGTGCGACCGAAAGAGCGCTACCTTAGTCGGAAGAAAAGAAAAGTTAATAACGGGGTGTGGCTCAGTTTGGCTAGAGCGCTACCTTAGGGAGGTAGAGGCCGCAAGTTCGAATCTTGTCACTCC
>CADCQV010000064.1 GCA_902803625.1 uncultured Lachnospiraceae bacterium | reverse complement strand
TTGTGACGGAAAATGAAATGGCGCTTCTTAATGATCCGAATGTTTCCGCCTTATCCAAAAATAAGATTCTTTCCGGGCTGGATAAAGCCATTGAAAGCAGGGTCAGCAGTACTTCCGAGGTAGTCTTTGATTCAGCCATAACGGCGGGCGGAAAGGATACGTCTAAGAAATACCGGGTTAAGCTCAGTATGAACGGGGCTCTCCGTGCAGACGGGAGAAAGCATCTTTATAATAAGAATAAGACAGGCAGGTCTAAAAATAACGATATAGATGTGAAAGTATTCTACTCCGAAAATAGCGGCGAATGGAAGGAAGCAAGGGTAAAGAAGGCAAAGATCAAGAACGCAAAGAACGCAAGCTTTGACTGCTTCGGCAGGATGTCCGGAAATATCAAAGGCATAGGTAATGCGGCATATCTTTCAGGAATAGTACTGGAGGACAGGGAGCTTGACCGGACTCTCGGGAAAGCGCTTGATAAGGAGATCAGGGAGCTTAATAAAAAGCTTAAAAATAATAAGAGCAGCACTTTAACCGATGCTGATCTAATGGAGCCCGGCGCAGGGACGGAGCTTAAGCTTGTGATCCCTGTATATCCCATATTTATCGGCATTTCGGGAAGCTCCGGAAACTATACCGACGGCAGCGGGAAAGAAAACCGCTATATAATAAAAAAAGGTTCCTTTGATAAGAACAGGATGAAGCTTAAAAAGGCCGGGCTAAGCATAAAATATAATAACGGTAAAGAGAAGGAGCTAAAGCTTAAATACAGCAAAGTTAAGGATAAAGACTTTAAGTCGGCCGTAAACGCCACTTTGTCTCCAGGAGGCAAAGTCACACTTGAAGGAACGGGGAATTATTACGGGTACATTGAGTACTGAGTAAGATCCTTCGTCGCAATCGCTCCTCAGGATGACATTGAGTGATGCAATGCCGTAAGGCAAGTGTCATTCTGAGCGAAGCGAAGAATCTTTTATGACCGGAGGGAAAGATCCTTCGTCGCAATCGCTCCTCAGGATGACATTGAGTGATGCAATACCGTAAGGCAAGTGTCATTCTGAGCGAAGCGAAGAATCTTTTATGACCGGTGAGTAAGATCCTTCGTCGCTATCGCTCCTCAGGATGACATTGACGACAAAACATAATATCACAAGGAGGATAAGTATTTATGAAGAATATTAAAACCTATTACAGGAGTTTTATGGCAGTGGTATTAACCGCAGCTCTTTCAGCAGGAGGAGTGCTCTCCGGGGCTGTTGCTTATGCTGCAGAAGCGGACGCGGAAATCGCAGAACCGGCAGAAGCCCAGGATATGGAGGCGGATCTCTCCGGACGAGATGCGGGAAGCGGGGACTTAGCTGAAGCAAAAGTATCTTCCGGAAGCTGGCACTGGCATTTTTCCGACGGGATCCTCAGGTATACGAATGACAGCAGCAGCTCTTCCGACTTTGATGAATACAGGGATAAGGTCGTTAAGATTGTGTTTGAGTCAGGAAGAGCCGACTCGGATGATATCGATAAATGTAACGGTCTTCCGAACCTTACGGAGGTAGAGTACAAGAGCCCTGTTGAAATAAAGGGAATGTGCTTTATAAAAAGCGGAATGTTTAAGGACTGTCCGAAGCTTAAGAAGGTAACAATAGGCTATGCCCGGGACGGAGAGGCACTTGAGATCGATAAGGAGGCATTCGATAACTGCCCTGAGCTTACGGATATTTCCATCGGAAAGGGAGTATGCCATTTCGGACGCAATACCTTCGGAAACTGTACTGGGCTCTCAAAGTTCGTATTTCCCGATAATATCCATAATGTCCGGGGTGACAGCTTCAGCGGCTCATCATCTCTTAAGGAGCTGGAGCTTTCGGAAGACAATCCCTATATGAGGGAGGTTAAAAACACAATTTACGAGATAAACGATCCCTATGCAGCCGTCAGGGGAAGTGTTTACAAGACACCCTGTCTTATGTTCGTGCCCGAGGGACTCGTAAAGGAGGCAGGAGGTAAATACACCGTTATAAAGGGAACAGAGGATATACAGTACTGGGCATTTTACAATAATAAGTCCCTTACTGACCTTACTGTCGGAACAACGGTAAAGGGCATACAGCTTGAGGCCTTCTATAACTGCAGTAATCTTAAGAGCGTTCATCTGCCAAAAAGCCTGAAAAGAGTGGGTCAGAAGGCTTTTAGCGTTGCAAGTGACAACGGAGACAGCTTAAGCAACATAACGGATATCTACTATGAGGGTTCCGAAAGTCAGTGGAAGGAGATAGAGTGCTGGGACTTCAGCCTTGATAAGGGACACCTTGACAAAATGGGTCTTAACGGAAAGACCACTCTTTTTGACCATCTTGAAAGCGCCGGCATTGATCCGGATAATGTGAAGATACATTACAACAGCACCATCGTTGATACCGAGTACGACGTTATGGATATAGTAAACCATATAAGGTCTGTAAAATTTGATTCCTCAAAGATAGCGGAATTAAAGACCCTTGGTATAGACCTTACCGTAAAATACAGTGAAAAGGCCACCTATAACGGCAGGAAGCATACCCTTAAAAGCGACAAGGCAAGTGATAAGACCTCAAATGATATTGAGCTTAAGCTTATCGCTATTGATACTGAGACCGGAGAAGAGATAAAGGATATCTATAAGCCCGTTAAGGCAAAGTTTAAGAATAATACCAAAGCCGCTGTACTGACCGATAAGAAGGCGCCCTGCCTCACATTCCAGATCTCTGCTACGGGACTTGACGCTGCAAAGAAAAAGGCATTAAAAAAGGTCAATAAGAAATTCAAGAGTAAGGCCTTTAAGGACACTAATTTTTATTTCACTATCGAACCCGCGGATATTTCGGGCTTTACCTCAGAAAACTACGAGGGCCTTAAGATCGTTGACAAGAAGGGAAAGAAGAGCGCAGTATTTAAGAAGATCGCGCTGCACTATAAGTACCTTGGAGGCGGAGAAGAGAAGTCCAACTGGATACTTATGAAGCCCTGTAAAAAGAATAACGCTGAAAAGAAGGGCGATTATACCACCCTTATAAATGATGACGGCACCGTCACCGTGAACGGACAGCATAACTACAAGGGCAGCGTGGATTTTAAGGTAAGCTGAGGGAAATAAGGTAAGGAGAATTGAAGTAATGTTTATACAAACCATACCGGATGAAAAAAAGAAGATAATTGTTTTTGAGCTGATCTTTGGGATGCTTTTCTCTGTTGTTATTTTTTCAACTTTTATTACCCAGAATCTTACAAATACCTATGACGGAATGTGGCGTCAGAGTTATTACATAGGAGGGGCCTTTGAGGCGTCTTTGGGAAGGTGGCTTCTTCCGGTTATCGATAATATGCATTACGGAGTGTATCTGGATCCCCTTACATCACTGCTGTCATTATCAGCCTTTGTTATCGGATGCATATTGATCCTGGATCTTTTTGATGTCAAAAACAGGATGATAGGCTGTTTTTCTATGGCTGTTTTCCTTTCTTCTACATTTGTGTCCATCATACTTTCATACAGATTTGCGTCAGCTGCTTATGGATTTGCATTTTTGTTTTCGGTTATGGCGGTTTATTTACCCGTAAAATTTGAGACGAAGCGATATTATTTGGGGCTTCTTCTCGGCATCCTCATGTTTTGCCTGTTTATGTCAATCTACCAGTCATTTTTGGATGTATACTGTCTTCTGATGCTTATTTATCTGATGTTTCTTATTACAAAGGGATATGAGCTAAAGAAGGTTCTGGAGAATTTTCTTTTATTCGTGGAATGCTCGGTTTTCGGTGTGATACTGTATGCATTTTCTACCGCTGTCGCGTTAAAGCGTTATAAAACAGCTCTCAACAGTTACCACGGAGCCAATTCTTCCGGAACAGTCGATACACTGATAAACATTCCGCAAAATCTTGTAAAATCATATTCTATGTTCTTAAACTATTTTTTCAATCCGGACAAGATCTCATTCAATCTGAATGCACTGCAGAACCTTAAGATAATGTGGCTTGAGTTTGCTCTGATAATTATCCCTTTGATCATTGCTGGGATAAAGGTCATCAGGGAGAATAAAACAAACGCTAAAAAGAATAAAGCGGATTTCAGGTTGTTTATTTTGTTCTGTGTTTTTGCATTACTTCTCCCGGCGGCCGGAAATGTAGTATTTATCATCGCTCCGGGTGCTGATTATTCACTTCAGACTACAGCAGGAGCAGCTTTTATTCTTTCTTTATCGGTTCTGCTCTTAGACAATGATGATATTAAGCTAAGGAAGCTTCCTTCGATTATTATCGGGATCGTGAGTCTGCTTATCCTGTATGGTAATATCGTACAGATCCAGATAGATCAAAATGCAATGCTGGAGGGGAGAAAGGCGACAGAAACCCTGTCAAACCGGGTCCTTAATGACATTATGGATCAGAATCTTATGGATTCAGCTTTTTTCTTTGTCGGAAAACCTGCAGATAACAGCACATTCGTTGTAAGCCCTATCTATCATAAAGCCAATTCCTACGCAAGGTATGGGGATTTTGCACTTGTGGGTGACTGTATGGGTATATCGTACAGAAATTATTTCAATAATTATCTTCATGTAAAGCTGAATGTCGCACAGAAAAATTATGAAGATCTGGCTTATTCAGATGAGGCAAAGGAGATGCCGTCATTCCCGGTTTCAGGATATATCAGACCGACGGGTGATATGGTGCTTGTGAAGATCAGTGATTAAATACCGGGACGGCTGGTTGGGTTAAGGAGATTGATAAATGAACAGTGTCAGGCGAGCGGAAGTTAAGGATATCCCCGATATATTGAAGCTTCTTTTGCAGGTGGACATGGTTCACCATGAGGGGAGACCTGATATTTTTAAGGGCCCCGCGACCAAATACAATGAGGAAGAATTAAAGGAAATAATAAATAACACGGAGACCCCGGTATTTGTGTGTACGGATGAAAAGGATCACGTGCTTGGGCATGCCTTCTGCATCCACAGGCAGATCAAGGATGATAACGTATTAACCGACATAAAGACACTCTATATTGACGATATCTGTGTTGATGAGAATTTGAGGAAGCAGAGGGTTGGGAAGACTCTTTATGATGCAGTCTTAAACTATGCTTCGGAGCAGGGTTTTTACAATATTACCCTGAATGTCTGGAGCTGCAATCCTTCTGCAATGAGGTTTTACGAAAGGATGGGGCTGGTTCCCCAGAAGATCTGTATGGAGAAGATATTGTAAAGTGAAAGAATTTGATTCCCTTAATGAAGCCATAAAAGATGTGGCCGGAAGCGGTGCGGAGGTCGAAGAAAGACACCCGGTTTCCGGAGGAGATATAAACAGGGCGTATATTTTGCGATTGTCTGACGGATCTCTGCTTTTTATGAAGGAAAACAGCAGGAAAAACCTGGATTTCTTCAGGGCAGAGGTGCTGGGACTTGCTGCGCTCAAGGAAACCCGGGCAATTAAGATCCCTGAGGTAAAGGCTGTCGGAACAGACGGTGATTCGGCATTTCTACTGATGGAGGCGGTAAAGAGCGGAGCGAGGAAAAGAAGCTTCTTTGAAGACTTCGGCCGTAACCTGGCAGCCCTTCATATGGCAGACACAGAAAGCTTTGTTCAGGGCGGGAGATACGGCTTCTATATGGACAATTATATAGGCGCAGGTTTTCAGAAGAATACGCCGAAGGACAGGTGGATAGATTTTTTCAGGGAGTGCCGGCTGGAGCCCCAGCTTGAAAGAGCCTCCCGTTATTTTGATGAGGCTGATAGGAAAAGACAGCTTAGATTTCTTGACAGGCTGGACAGATATCTCTATGAGCCGGAAAAGCCTTCGCTCTTGCACGGTGACCTCTGGGGCGGAAACTATATGTGCGGAAGTGACGGAGACGCTGTACTTATCGACCCTGCGGTGTATGTCGGCTGCAATGAGGCGGATATCGCCATGACCGAGCTTTTCGGAGGCTATGACAGAGCCTTTTACAGCTCCTATTGGAAAAGCTACACGTATGCGGTGCCGGGATATGAGGATCGCCGGGATATCTACAATCTCTACCATTTACTGAATCACCTGAATCTGTTTGGAGGCTCTTATCTCCAATCTGTACGGGCAATATTAGGAAGATACGAAAAGGAGTAAATATGAAAAGAAAAAAAGGAATAATGGGTATATTTGCCTTCAGCCTGATCCTGACGGCTATGGCTGCAAACAGTGTTATTATCTATGCTGATGAGGAGCCGCTCTATTTCAGCGCGGAAATAAGCTCTGAAGAAGATAATAATGAAGAAAGCGCGGAAGTGGCATCGATACCGGCAGCTACGGGCGTAACGGAGGAAATGTGTAAAAGCGGGTACTGGCTTGATAAAAATAAGGGTGCCCTCTTAGACCCAAAAGAAACCCTGATCTCTGAAGCTGAAATAGAAGAGCTTAATAAGGAAATGCTTTCTTCGGAGGGCACATATCTTAACGATATAGAGAATTTCCCTGAAAGCTATGATCCTGAGAAGCTCAGGGATTCACTGGAAAAGATCTCTGTGCCGGAAAGAGACATATATGCGGATAAGGTGCTTTTATCCGATAAAAAGGCATATTATGAGGCTATCGGGCAGGCTATACATGATACGGCTTACAGCGGACAGACAAAGGATAACCAGTATGCGGTTGCCGTTAAGAGAACCACCATCCTCAATATCCCTGTAAAGAGTTATATCGGTTATTCCGCCACTGACGGGGATAATGAAAATGTGAACTCTGCCCTTAATGTTAATGAACCCTTTATTATCAGGCAGAAGGCCGAGGTTGACGGGGATCTCTTTTACTGGGGCTATTCCGATAACTGTACCGGCTGGGTTCTGGCGGAGGATCTTGCTGTCTGCAGCAGTAAGGAGGAATGGACCGATGCCTGGAAGGTAGAACCTGAAAACAAGGACTTCATAGTTGTTACACAGAATTTTATTACCCTTGAGCCCTCATATTATACGGAATACCTTTCGGAGGTAAAGCTTACCTTTGCCACGATTCTTAAGCTTGTGCCGGATGATGAGATCCCATCATCTGTAGGTGAAAGGGGAACCTGGAATAATTACGTGGTCTATCTTCCGACAAGGAATGCTGAAGGGAAATACGAGAAAAAATGCGCGCTGATCTCCCAGCATTATGAAGTGAGTACCGGTTATCCCGAGATGACTGAAAAGGAGATCCTGAGAGTTGCCTTCAATAATCTGGGAGACCGCTACGGATGGGGCGGAATGCTTGATTCCATGGACTGCTCGCTGTATACGAGGAATATCTATAAGTGCTTTGGCTTAAGCTTGCCCAGAAATACCTCCTGGCAGAGATCGGTAGAAGGCAGAGCCTTTGATCTATCCGGGATGAGCGATGAGGAGAAGCTCGCCGCCATGAAAAGGATGCCGGCAGGGACACTTTTTTACTTCCCGGCACATGCCATGATGTATGTGGGAACCGACAATGGAATGGCATACGTCATATCGGATACAGGGTCGCTATCGGACAGTGAAGGTGAGCTTAATGTAAGGACTATGTATTCCATTATCCTGAATCCCCTGACCGTAAGGAGAAAAAACGAAAAAACCTGGCTTCAAAATATAGAAGTAGCCATACTGCCGATTTCCAAAGATAATTATGACTATGTGCTTAAAAATATTGAAACCGGGGCAGAGCCTGAGCCGGAAACTCCTTCGGAGAACGGGGAAAGGAAGGTGAGCGCCGTAAGCGGACAGACATACGGCTCTTCTTCTGACACTCTCCCTCTGGACACCTTCCTCGGAAGTACAAAGGGCTTATTTATAAGCTTTGCTAATGTGGAGGGATCAGGGGCAGAGACCCTTAAAGCCACCTGCATAAAGGGCTCCAATATTACCGTAAAGGAAGAAATCGAGAGCATAGCCTGTGACAAAAAAGTCGCAAAGGTAAAGAAGGACCGTAAAAGCGGCTCCTATTCAATAAAGCTAAAAAGCTCCGGAACCGTGATCTTTAATCTTGCAGGAGGAAAACAGTACTCTGTGGCCTTCACGGTTGATACCCCGAAGCCGCAGAAAGACAAGGTGCGAGAGCTCATCAGGTCATCCGGCGGAAAAACCTTGTCCCTTAATGTGGCTCAGCTGTTCGGCACAGCTATCGACAGCGGAAAACTGACATTATTACGGGATAAGGCGGGAAATGCCCGGATAGAGGATAACGTCCTCTATCTCACATCCCCTGAAAAGAGCAATTTCAGGGTGTGCTACAGCTACCTCAATAAAAAATACAAATTGACGGTGAAATGAGTATGTCATCCTGAGCGAAGCGAAGGATCCTTTACCCTGCGGGGCACTGCCGCACTTGGCGCGTCAAAGCGTGCCCGAAAAACGTCCACTGGACGTTTTTCCATCCTGAGCGAAGCGAAGGATCTTGCGAAGGGTCTTTCCACCGGAAGGAAGATTCTTCGGGCTACGCCCTCAGAATGACAGGGAGCCGGCTACGCCCTCAGAATGACAGGGAGCCGGCTACGCCCTCAGAATGACATGGAGCCGGCTAAAGCCCTCAGAATGACAGGGAGCCGGCTGCGCCACATACTTTTTATCATGGCAAAGAAGGGAAGAAAATGAAAAGAAAGAACGAAAAATTCATATCCTGGATCCTTACGACAGTGCTTCTTACAGTGGTAACGGGGAGCTCTGTATTTTCATATGCAGAGGAGCTTTCATATGCCGGGGATGCTGAGTATTCGGAGATCTCAGCATATGCCGGGGAGCCGGAGGAGGAGACTGCGGAGCTTTTATCAATTGATGATATCCCGGAAGAAAAGGTTCCGGAAATCAAAGCTGAGCATGATGATACCTCCGTGCTGATAGATGTCAGGGAGGGAGCTTCCCTTGATAAGCTGAACAGCTATTTAAGGTATGCCGATTCCATAAAGCCCGTCACTGTAACAGATGAGGATCTCCACCTGAATACGGTTAAGCTTGAGCTAAAGGACGGTGTGGAGATTGGAGCTGCCATAGTGCAGCTTGAGACCATACCTTGTATAAAACGGGTACAGCCGAATTATATTTACTGTATTCCGGAGGAGCCGGAGTCCTCAGAGCTTCAGACAGGTAAGGCCGGAAGAACTTCGAATAACGGCGGCACCGCCCTTCCTTCTGCTGTAAGTGCTTCCGTTAATGATCCTTTCATAAATAAATGCTGGATGCTGTCATCCGTCAGTGCCTGTGAGGCCTGGGAGCTTGAGAAGTCGGAAAAAAAGATTACAGTGGCTGTTCTGGACAGCGGCTTCAATATCGAACACGAGGATCTGAAAAACAATATAGTTGCCTCATATGATGCTGCGGGGGATGGAATAGAGGGTGATAAGGATGGAGCAAGAAGGGATCACGGATCCCATGTGTCAGGTATCATTTCAGCTGAAGCCAATAATAAAAAGGGGATAGCGGGAATATCTTTTAACGCGGGACTCCTTCCGGTCTGTGTTTCAAAGAACAGATCCGACGGGGCAACTGATTCTTACACTTTGATGAAGGGCTATGAGTTTATTCTGGATAATAAAGATAAGTATAATGTTAAGGTAATCAATATAAGCATAGGGGGTCCCGTTCCGTCTGTCAGGGATTTAAGGAATATCAGGTTTTTCACTGAATATAATGATAAGGCACTGCTCAATTGTTTCCGGAAGGCTTATGATGCCGGGATTCTCACGGTGGAAGCATCGGGTAATTTTGGGAGAACATATGGCAACTGTCTGGCGGCTTTTACGGATTTTGAAAGTTCTGTTATAGGTGTAAATGCCCTTGGTTACGGAGACGAATGGGATTATGAATCTTCTTTGTCGATTCCTGATTACCCACCGTTTCTTTCACCGTTTTCAAACTATAATATGCCGGGTCAGACCACCAAGGATATTTCCGCTCCGGGTCAGGAAATATATAGCTGTGTATTTGGAGATACGAATGAGAACCTGTATAAATTTGATGGCGGAACATCTATGGCAACACCGGTGGTTTCCGGGGTAGCGGCTCTCATATACTCTGTAAACCCTGATTTTAATGCAACCCAGGTTACTGACATTCTTATGAGTTCTGCCGTGGATCTCGGGGATCCGGGGTGGGATGAAAAGTACGGCTTTGGAGAGGTTAACGCATATAATGCCGTTAAGCTTGCCCGGGACGGATTTACCCTTGACGGGAGAGCGGAAGTCTTTAAGGGAGAAAGCGTAAAGCTTACTCCATCGAGAAGCGGAAGTTACACCTGGAGCTCGAGTGATGAGTCGGTAGCGGAGGTCCGTGACGGTGTGGTCAGAGGATTAAAAGGCGGGATAGTAAGGATCACCGCAACAGATCAGAAGGGCTTTAAGATCACCAGAACAATGGCAGTTTTTGATGTAAGCTTTGAGGGACCCGAAAGCATAAGAGTCGGGGAATCAGCTCTTATTAAGCTTAATGCAGAGCCCTATGACGGCTATATCTGGGAGCTTGATAATGATGACACTTCGGTTGTTTCCGCAGAAATGCCGTATACCGAAATGGGAACTGACCGCTATGCCCTGGAAATAAAAGGACTGAAGACGGGAACTGCTGTATTTTCAGCTTCCTATGGAAATTATAAAAAAACGTTCAGAGTGAAGGTCCTTCCGACTCTTGACCATCCTGACGGCTATCCCTTAAACGATATCCTTACAGATAAGGAAAAGGCAGCATTGGAAGATCCCGGTGTATCAACGGTATCGAAGAATATGCTTCTTTCTGCCATTGATAAGGCGATAGAGAGCCGGATTATGAAGGTCTCCACGGTTTCCTTTGACAAGGCTGTTAAGGGGAGCGCTAAAGGCTCTTCAAAGGAATATCTTGTTAAGCTCAGTATGAACTCAGCTCTCCGTTATGACGGAAGGAAGCATCTTTTTAGCGGCTTAAAGAGCGGCGGCTCCGGTAATAACGACCTGAAGATCAGGGTTTTCTATTGTGAGAAGGGCGGAAATGACTGGAAAGAGGCAGAGGTTAAAAGGGTGGCTCTTAAAAATCCGAAGAAGGCAACCTTTGATCCTCTGGGTAATAAATCGGACAATGTGCATGGCTTCCGTGATACGGCATACATATCGGAAATAACCTTAAAGGATAAGGAGCTTAATAAGACTCTGGGTAAGGCTCTTAACAGGGAGATAAAGGAGCTTATAAAGAAGCTAAAGTCCGATAAAACAAGCAATTATACCGATTCGGACATAGGGGAAGAAGCAGCTGACCTGTCAAAAAGGCTGGTGATCCCCATTTATCCTCTATTTATCGGGGAAAGTGAAGACGGCTTTTCTTTTACCGACGGAAACGGAAAGGCAAATGGATATTCTGTATTTAAGGGCTTTTTCGACAATGAAAAAAAGAAGCTTAAATACTCCGCGGTAATGGTGACATACTCCAACGGAAAAAGTAAGAAGCTGAAGCTAAAGTATAGCAGGAAGAAGAGAAAGGATTTCCTGACCGATCCCGTCAACACCTATATTACCGACGGCAGCAAGGGTACAGCCTTTTCAGCCACCGGAAACTATTTCGGTTATGTGAGATTTACTGAATGATCGCTGCTTACAGATCACAGCCTTACGGGCTGCGGTCAGTAACAGATCGCAGCCTTTCTTGCAAGGTACCTTCTCTGGGACTTTGAAAGGAGAGGTGTTGAAGCGTTGCCATGGATCTCTGAATGGTAGGGGTTTGATTTTGAAGGAGCATATCGTAGAACCGCGCCTGCTTCTTTGCAATGCTTTGAATATAAGGTGATTATCCTTCCCTGAAATCTTTTCTGCATCGAGATTATCACTGCCTTTTCACTTCGGTAGTTCCCACGGTCCACAGATAGACCGCGTGGATCCGCAAAGGCGGCAGATGAGATGCTGCCGTCTCTTTTCCAGAAGATATCCGCTACCTCCGGTGGGTAAACTGCCCGGTAGACCTTTTCATTATCTTCAAAATGATTATCCATAAAATGCACCGGCTCTTTCATTTATAGCTTCCGCAGTCGAGGGTATGGTCCCGGTAAGCTCGGATCCATCAAAGTTTACAATGAATACTTCGGCAGTGTCGTCATCACTGATCTCGATCTCCATATGATCCCTTCTTGAATTGTCATATTCCAGCTGAATCGTACAAAGCGCAGTGGGGAAAATTTCCGGCTGAATGATAAGCTTATCAAGAAAAGCAGCGATCTTATCCGTAAGTGACTCCGGAAATGGAGGGGCTCCGTTTCCGTTCCAGTTTTCGCTGAGACCCTTTATTACATTCAGCTTTTCAAGGTTATGCATTTTTACATTTCCCTTATTGACGGATAGGGAATCCTGATCCTTATCCATATTTGCGGAGAGACTAAGATATTGTGTAACTCTTTTATTCTGATTTAATCTGTTGTATTCGTCCTCAGACAGTATCACAACATTATGGTTGTTTTTTCTCGGGACTATTACAGGCTCTCCGTTATAAGCAAGATCAAAATAGTGCTTCAAGTTGGATCTCAAGTCCATCTGCTTTGCTATTATCATTTTGCCTCCGGGTGAACTATACTTAATTTACAAAACCGTACTTAAAAACGTACTTAAATTGTAACGCTTTTGAAGCACTATGTCAAATCCATAAGGGGTTGGGAGCGACCACTTGCCTTAGGCGAATTCATAATATATAATTCATTACTTGGGAGTTTTGAGAACTTCCGGATCGTAACTATTCAGGAACCGGAGATCCCCGGGAGGCTTCCCGGGTGATCATTTTAGCAGGAGACAGGAATGCCGGACAGAATGAGATACATTAGCCCGCTTTCGGGAAGATACGCGTCGAAGGAGATGCAGTATATTTTCTCCCAGGACAAGAAGTTCAAGACCTGGAGGAAGCTCTGGATCGCCCTTGCAGAAACCGAAAAGGAACTGGGCCTAAATAAGATCACGGATGAAATGATCGCAGAATTAAAGGAGCACGCAGAGGATATCAATTACGAGGTGGCGGAGGAAAGGGAAAAGATAGTCCGCCATGACGTTATGAGCCATGTCTATGCCTACGGAAAGCAGTGCCCGAAGGCCGCCGGCATAATACATCTCGGCGCCACAAGCTGCTATGTCGGGGACAATACCGATATCATCATAATGCGTGAAGCACTGGAGCTTATAGAGAAAAAGCTTGCGGGAGTAATTGGGAAGCTAAGGGACTTTGCCGATAAATATAAGGCCCAGCCAACACTGGCATTTACCCATTTCCAGCCGGCACAGCCAACTACCGTAGGTAAAAGGGCAGCATTATGGCTTAATGAGTTCCTTATGGATCTTGAGGATCTTAAATATGTAAAGTCTTCACTAAAGCTCTTAGGCTCCAAGGGTACCACAGGCACCCAGGCGAGCTTTAAGGAGCTCTTCCACGGTGATCTCGATACCATAAAAAAGATAGATCCGATGATAGCGGAGAAGATGGGCTTCGACTCTGTGGTACCCGTTTCGGGGCAGACCTATTCAAGGAAGCATGACACAAGAGTTTTAAATGTTCTTGCGGGGATCGCTGAGAGCGCCCACAAGATGAGTAATGATATCAGGCTTTTACAGCACTTGAAAGAGGTTGAGGAGCCCTTTGAAAAAAGCCAGATAGGCTCCAGCGCAATGGCATATAAGAGAAATCCCATGAGATCGGAAAGGATCGCTTCACTTGCGAGATTTGTGATCTGTGATGCACTTAATCCTGCAATTACCTCATCCGTACAGTGGTTTGAAAGGACTCTCGACGACTCTGCCAATAAGAGACTGTCCGTTCCTGAAGGATTTCTTGCAACAGACGGGATCCTGGATCTCTGTTTAAATGTGGTGGACGGCCTGGTGGTTTACCCGAAGGTCATCGAAAAGCATATGTGGGCAGAGCTTCCCTTTATGGCTACCGAAAACATAATGATGGACTGTGTGGAAAAGGGCGGAAACCGTCAGGAGCTCCACGAGGTTATAAGGGAAAACTCAATGATCGCAGGAAAGCACGTCAAGGAAGAGGGGAAGGAAAATGACCTCCTTCATCTTCTGGCGGAGGACGAGAGGCTGGGTAAGAAATTTGCTCTTACCGAAGAAGATCTGAAAAAGAACCTGGATCTAAAAAACTTCACCGGGCTTGCGGAGGAGCAGGTAAGTGACTTCCTTAGGGATTTTGTGGATCCGGTATTAAAGGAATACGCCGGCATTTCAGATATAAAAGCGGAGATCTCGGTGTGATGAGTAAGCCTTAGCGCAAATGTCTTTCTGAGGGCGCAGCCCGAAGAATCTTTCATCCGGATATAGAAGATCCTTCGCTTCGCACAGGATGACAGAGCTTCGCACAGGATGACAGAGCTTCGCGCAGGATGACAGATAATTCAAGCAGGAGAATTGATTTATGAAAGGAAGCAAAGAATGGTTAAAGCAGTAGTAGGTGTTAACTGGGGTGATGAAGGAAAGGGTAAGATCACTGATACCCTTGCTGAAAAAGCGGATATAGTTGTTCGTTTCCAGGGAGGTGCAAATGCCGGTCATACCATAGTGAATGACTACGGGAAATTTGCTCTGCATCTTTTGCCCTCCGGAGTGTTCCATCAGAACATCATGAACATTCTCGGGAACGGTGTGGCCTTTGATATAGAGAAATTTACCCATGAAATGGAGGATATTACCGGAAGAGGGGTTCCGAAGCCGAATATCCTTATATCCGACAGGGTGCAGGTCATGATGCCCTACCACGTACTTTTCGATACTCTGGAGGAGGAGAGGCTTGCGGGAAAATCCTTCGGCTCCACAAAGTCCGGCATAGCTCCCTTTTATTCCGATAAGTTTGCAAAGATCGGCTGGCAGATAAATGAGTTCTTCCAGGATGACGATGCATTGATGGAGAAGATAAACAGGGTCGCAGATCTTAAGGATCCGCTCCTTACTTCTTTATATAAGAAGGATAAGCTTGACAGGGAGGGACTCCTTAAGTGGATAAAGGAAAAAAGAGACTATGTGAAGCCTTATATCGGGGATGTTTCACTTTACCTTCATAAGGCTCTGAAGGAGAATAAGACAGTGCTCCTGGAGGGACAGCTCGGAACCATGAAGGATCCGGATCACGGGATCTATCCGATGGTCACATCATCAAGTCCGATTGCGGGATATGGTGCCATAGGTGCAGGCATACCGCCCTATGAGATAAAGGAGATAATTGCCGTTTCAAAGGCATATTCATCTGCTGTGGGAGCTGGAGCCTTTGTTT
>CADCQV010000063.1 GCA_902803625.1 uncultured Lachnospiraceae bacterium | reverse complement strand
TTCACGGGGATCCATTCCATGAAGGTCGGACGTCTTATGCAGATACTGATGCAGGAAATGCTGAATCAGAAGATCCTGTATCTCGAGCCCGAAGACCAGAATATCATAATCCTCGGATCCCAGCTTTTCGATATGGGAAAGATCGGCGTACCGGACGAGGTTCTTTCAAAGGTGGGGAAGTACACCGATGAGGAATTTACGATAATGAAGAACCATACGCTCTATGCCGCGGAAGCTATCCAGAATTTCTCCTATCTGCTTCCCAACAATAATTTTGTGATCTATACCTACCATATGTGCAGAAGCCACCATGAACGCTGGGATGGCAGGGGTTATCCCGATGCACTTTCAGGGGAGAATATCCCGGTCCTTGCAAGGATGGTAGGGCTGTGTGATGTATATGACGCACTTGTTTCCGAGAGACCGTATAAAAAGCCCCTGAGCCACGGACACGCCTGCGATATCATACAGGAGGGAAGAGGAACCCAGTTCGATCCTATGGTGGTGGATGTCTTTATGCGTGTCCACACCAGCTTCCAGTCGGCATTTTCAAATTAAAGTATCTCAATGATCCTTAAAATTTTTTTCTTATTTTCCAGGCTCATGTATCTTAGGACCGCAAGAAGTCTTTCATCGAGATCATCGGACGTTTCCGGAGTGAAGGAATACTCCTCGTTAATAAAATAGTCCACGCTGCATTTCAGGATATCGGCAATCTTTATGAGAAGTGTAAGTGATGGATTGGCTCTGCCGCACTCTATATTTGAAATATGGCTGGGATTTACATTGAGTATTTCAGCTACATATTCCTGTTTATAACCCAATGACATCCGTTTTTCCTTTATCTTTTTTCCTATACGGCAAAAATCCGGTTCCGACATTTCACAACCCCTCTCCCTCTTCTACATTATAACCGCTTTCTTATGCAGGCTGTGCTATAGGAAATCGTACTTATGAAGCGGGATTTATGAAATGAGCTGTGAGAAAAGATATTTAGTTATCACTAATGGAATCCGTATATGTGTCCCGGGTTGATAACTGTTTTTTGAGCAATCAGCACGTCCCGCTTAGCGAATCCGAGACTTATAAATTTTGCGAGTGCGAAGGCCGGGCTTGCGTCGGGTTAGTGTTAATAATTCAAGGAGTTAATTCGCAAGACCGGAACAGCGCCGAGCAAAATTTTGCTATAAGACGAAGGATGAGCTTAGCGGGATCGTAGCGCGAAAAAAAACAGTTAGTAAGCCGGGACACGGATGGAGAAGCCGGTGGAAAGATCCTTCGTCGCTTTCGCTCCTCAGGATGACAGTGGAATACAGGATGACATTGGGCGCTCAGGATGACCATCATTAAAAGAGGATTGAAAGAAAGAGGCAAAATGGGCTACAATAATGGGGTATATTGAGGGGGGACATTCAGCCGTGACAGGAGATCACGGAATCAGGAGGATTCATGGAGCTAAAGGAATTACGTGAAAAAATAGACGGCATAGACGAAAGGATAGTGTCGCTGTATGAGGAGAGGATGGCAGTCAGCGAGAGTATCGCCGGATATAAGATCGAAAAGGGGATGAAGGTCCTTGACAAAGAAAGAGAACGCTCGAAGCTTGAAAGACTGAAGACGCTTACCCACAATGAATTCAATGCCGGAGGCGTGACGAAGGTTTTTGAGGATATTATGTCCGAGAGCCGGAAGAAGCAGTATGAGCTTATGAAGGAAAGGGGTCTGGGAGAACAGACGGCCTTAGACTCTCCGGTTGGGACTGACGCTCTTATACTATATAAGGGACTTAAGCATGAGGATATTCTGAAAAGCATTGAAGGTCTAGCTTTAAGGAAGGACGAAGCAGATGAAGGAAGGGCATATTCCGTACTGTCGGAGCTTATCGCACTGTCGGAGCGCTATGGCTTTTACGGGAATCTCTGGCACTGCTTTCTGGCCTATACTCTCATAAATAATGAAAACCCATACACTCTGGCGGCAGAGAGACGGGGAGAGATAGGCGGAAGCTTGAAAAATGCGGCATTGCACGATGTGGGAATTTTCAGGTCCCTGTTTAAGCTTGACCCGGGAAGAATCTTTAACTCAGGGGAAGACGGGGTAAAAGGGCTGATCGATGCTTATGAGGCGGATCATCTGAGAGAGGGAGAAACCTTCAATAAAAGGATAAGGGACAGGATAGTAGCGCTGTCAGAAAAGCTAGAGGGATCGGCAGACGATGAGGACTTTCTTCGAAACCTGAATGAGTACTACCGGGACTTCGGAGTCGGAAAGTACGGACAGCATAAGGCATTCAGGCTAAGTCATGACGGGAAGGAAAAGCTCGTGATAGAGCCTATAACAAGGGTAAAGCATGTCATGCTTGAGGATATTGTGGGCATGGAAGCACAGAAAAAGAGGCTCATAGACAATACCGAGGCCTTCCTTAAGGGACGGAGCGCAAACAACGTGCTGCTCTTCGGGGACGCAGGCACCGGGAAGTCAAGCTGCATAAAGGGTATACTGAACCGTTACTTTGATGAGGGTTTAAGGATAATAGAGGTATTTAAGCATCAGGCCGGAGACTTAAATGATGTTGTGAAGGAGATAAAGAACAGGAATTACCGCTTTATCATATATATGGATGACCTGTCATTTGAAGACTCGGAGGTTGAGTATAAATACCTGAAGGCACTTATCGAGGGAGGTCTCGAAAAAAAGCCGGACAATATCCTGATCTACGCAACGAGTAACAGGAGGCATTTGATCCACGAGGGCTTTTCCGACAAGCTGGACCGGGGAAAGAACGACGATATCCACGAGAGCGATACGGTGCAGGAAAAGCTGTCCTTGTCTGCGAGGTTCGGGGAAAAGATCTACTTCGGACGTCCGGGGAAAAAGGAATACGACAATATCGTACTGACACTTGCGAAAAGAAGAGGGCTTGAAATAAGCGATGAAGAGCTCCTCTATGAAGCGAATAAGTGGGAGCTGTCACACGGAGGAATGAGCGGCAGGACAGCAGAGCAGTTTATACTGTATCTTGAAGGGGTCAGGTTTGAAAGCTGAGACGGAAGGGAGCAGCATAATATGAAGCTATTTGCAGCGATAGATGTGGGTTCCTATGAGATCGGAATGAAGATATTCGAGCTGAGCCGGAAAAACGGGGTAAAGGAGCTTGATTATATAAGGCACAGGATAGAGCTTGGAACTGACAGCTACAATACCGGGAAAATAAGCTATGAACGTATGGATGAGCTCTGCAGTGTTCTAAAGGGCTTTAAGGAAATAATGAATTCCTACCACGTGGATTCCTTCCGTGCTTTCGGAACCTCCGCAATCAGGGAGACCGACAATACTAAGGTGATCCTTGACCAGATAAAGCTCAGAACCGGGATCACGGTGCTCCCCTTAAGTAATTCGGAGCAGCGTTTCCTGGATATCAAGTCCGTGGCATTAAAAAGCAGGAATTTCCACAGCATCATTGAGAGCGGCACCGCACTTATCGATATCGGAGGCGGCAGCACACAGGTTTCGATCTTTGATTCATCAAAGCTTATAACCACGGTGAACCTGATGCTTGGGAAGCTCCGGCTCAGGCGTTCCTTAAGCGAGCTGGAGCCGGCAAGCTACAGCTATGAGGAGCTTTTAAGCGAGATCATCGAAAATGAGATACACAGCTTCAAAAAGATGTATCTGAAAAAGCTCTCCATAAAGAATATCATTGTTATAGACGACCACCTTCCCTATATACTGCATAAGCTTTCCGGAGACGGAATGTACGACGCAGCGGTTCAGGGAGAGAGCGATGAGCGCTCCGTCACGGCCGAACAGTTCGTGAAGTTCATCGACAGGCTGAGGCAGATGTCCGGGGAGCAGATATCAAGGGAGATCGGGATACCTATGGAGAGCGCCTCCCTCCTTATTCCCTCGGCATATATAGTAAAGCACTTAATAAAGGCAATGGAGGCTGAAAAGATCTTTGTCCCCGGAGTGGCGCTGTCCGACGGTATCGCTTATGACTACGCCGAAAAGAACAGGATAATAAGATCGGATCATGACTTCAGCCGGGATATCATTACCAGTGTCGAGAATATCTCGACCAGATACCGGGGCGGACAGAATATGGGGGATATCCTCTCAAAAAGTGCCCTTGCTGTATTTGACGGTATGAAGAAGTATCACGGTCTGGACGCCAGGGGAAGGCTGATCCTTGAGATAGCATCGAGACTACGTGATGTGGGAAGATTTGTCTCCCTGTCAACTCCAGGTCCCAGTGCTTATTCGATAATAATGGGGACGGAGATAATAGGCCTCTCCCATGTGGAAAGGGAGATGGTTGCGGTGATAGTATCATCCTCCTATCCAAAGGACATATCCTACGAAGACGTTATGGAAAGCGGATTTGACGAGAAAAACTACCTTACGGTGGTGAAGCTGACCGCCATACTCCGGCTGGCATCGGGAATGGTCAGGAGCTATAAGAGGAGATTTAACGGTGTTAAAGCTCTTGTCAAGGAAAAGGAGCTTATCATAACAGTTGATACTGATAATAATATAGCTCTGGAAAGAGGACTGTTCTTTGAAAAAACGGGCCTCTTCGAGGAGGTTTTCGGACTAAAACCGGTACTAAGGAAAAAGGCATAAAGGAACAGGGCTTATGAAAACATCGGACAAAAAGAAAACGGGTGGTATTGATTACAGGTCTCCTGAGTATTACATTAACCGGGAGCTTTCCTGGATGAAGTTTGACGAAAGGGTTCTGGAGGAGGCGAGGGATAAGAGCCTGCCCCTTATGGAGCGTGTCAAAATGCTGGGGATCACTGCATCAAATCTGGATGAATTCTTTATGGTGCGGGTGGCATCCTTAAAGGATATGGTTCATGCAGGCTATAATAAAAGGGATATCGCAGGGATGACACCGAAGGAACAGCTTTCCGAGCTTTCAACGGTGACACATGAGTTCACGGATCTGCAGTATGTGACATGGAGACGTTCGCTGCTGCCTCTTTTGAAGGAAAAGGGCATAAGGATTATTTCGCGGCATGAGGAGCTGTCGGCGAAGGAAGGGGCGTATCTCGACAAATACTTTGAAGAGGAGATATTCCCGGTTCTTACCCCCATGGCGGTGGATTCCTCAAGACCCTTTCCGCTTGTCAGAAACAAGACGCTGAATATAGGGGCGATAATGACTCCCCTTGACAGCGCGAATCTTTTGAGCAGGGAGAGGGAAAAGGACGGCGAAAAAAAGCCGGATGAGACAGACTTTGCCCTTGTACAGGTGCCGGATGTGCTGCCAAGGCTGATACCTCTTCCGTCCGATCTGGGCTCCGACAGTAAGAGCGAAAGAACCTTCATTCTTCTGGAGGAGGTTATTGAGCGGAATCTAAGCCGCCTTTTCCTGAATTACAGGATAGAATGCGCTCATCCCTTCAGGATCATGAGAAATGCCGATCTCGCAATAGATGAGGATGAGGCGGAGGATCTCTTAAAAGAGATTGAAAAGCAGGTAAAGCGGCGCCAGTGGGGCGAGGTCATAAGGCTTGAGGTGGAAGAGGGAATAGAGCCGGCGCTTCTTCATATCCTTATAGAAGAACTGAATGTGGGAGAGCAGGATATTTACAGGATAAACGGTCCTCTGGATCTCGCCTTCCTTTCAAAGATCGCATCCCTTCCGGGCTATGATGACTTGAAGATCCCGGGCTGGACCCCGAGGCAGCCGAAGTACATGGTAAAGGACGAGGATATCTTCACCCAGATAAGGAAGGGTGATATCCTCCTACAGCACCCCTACGAGTCCTTTGAACCTGTGGTGGATTTCATAAGGACCGCTGCCGATGATAAGGATACCCTTGCAATTAAAATGACACTTTACAGGGTCAGCGGAAACTCGCCGATCATCGCAGCACTTGCCAGGGCCGCCGAGAACGGAAAACAGGTCATGGTACTGGTGGAATTAAAGGCGAGATTTGATGAGGAGCATAATATAAACTGGGCGAGAACCCTTGAAAAAGCGGGCTGTCACGTTATCTACGGACTTGTCGGCTTAAAGACCCATTCAAAGATAGCCCTTGTGGTACGGCGCGAAGAAGAGGGCATAAGGCGATATGTGCACCTGGGTACCGGGAATTACAACGATACCACCGCCAGGTTCTACACGGATATGGGGCTTTTGACCTGCTCGGAGGCTATAGGCGAGGACGCTACGGCAGTATTTAATATGCTTTCCGGTTATTCGGAGCCCGTCGCCTGGAATAAGCTTTCCGTAGCACCTCTCTGGCTAAAGGACAGGTTTATCTATCTCATAGGCCGGGAGGAAATGCATGCAAAGGCAGGAAGGGAAGCAAGGATCGTCGCAAAGATGAACTCCCTCTGTGATCCGGACATCATAGAGGCTCTCTACAGGGCCTCCGCTGCCGGTGTAAAGATCGATCTCATAATAAGGGGTATCTGCAGCCTGAAGACAGGGATCCCCGGTATTTCGGAGAATATAACGGTGCGCTCCATAGTCGGCTTTTTCCTGGAGCACAGCAGGATATTCTACTTCCTGAACGGTGGAAACGAGGAGTATTACCTGGGCAGCGCTGACTGGATGCCGAGAAACCTGGACAGAAGAGTGGAGATAGTCTTTCCGGTGGAACGAGAGGAATTAAGGGCAGACTTGAGGCACTTCCTTTCTCTTGAGCTTTCTGATACAATTAAGGCTCATGTGCTCACCCCCGAGGGAAATTATGAAAAGCCCGACAGGAGAGGGAAAAAGGCGGTGAATTCCCAGAAGGAGCTCTGCAAGGAGGCACGGGAAAACGCCAGGAGAAGACAGCAGGTCCTGACGGACCGGGTTTTCATTCCGGAGATGAGCCCGGCGGAGGAGGAGAATTAAGATCCTTCGCTTCGCTCAGGATAACATAAAGAAAGGTTAGAGTTTTAATGATCCAGGCAAATAACGTTACATACAGGGTAGGAAAAAAGGCACTTTTCGAGGATGTTAATATTAAGTTTTCGGAGGGAAACTGCTACGGGCTCATAGGGGCAAACGGAGCGGGCAAATCCACCTTCTTAAAGATACTCTCGGGGACTCTTGAAACCACAAAGGGAGATATTTCCATCACACCGGGACAGAGGATGTCGGTCCTCGAACAGGATCACTTCAAGTACGATGAGGAAGTGGTGCTGGATGTGGTAATCGCGGGAAACAAAAGACTTTTCGAGATAATGAAGGAAAAGGACGAGATCTACGCAAAAGAGGATTTTTCGGATGAGGACGGAGTGAAGGCAGCGGAGCTGGAAGCCGAATTTGCGGAAATGAACGGCTGGGAAGCGGAGGCTGATGCCGAGACCCTGCTTAACGGACTTGGAATAGAAACGGAGCTCCACAGGGAGGTTATGAAGAATCTGAAGGGTTCCGAAAAGGTAAAGGTTCTTCTTGCCCGGGCTCTTTTCGGTTCACCGGACATCCTTCTTCTGGACGAGCCTACAAACCATCTGGATCTCGATGCCATTGACTGGCTGGAGGAATTCCTCATAAACTTCGACAATACAGTCATAGTGGTAAGCCACGACAGATATTTCCTGAATAAGGTCTGCACCTGTACTGCGGACATCGATTACGGAAAGATCACGCTCTACGCAGGAAACTACGACTTCTGGTATGAGTCGAGCCAGCTGATGAAGCGGCAGCAGCAGGAAGCCAATAAAAAGAAGGAAGAGAAGATAAAGGAGCTGCAGGAATTCATATCCCGTTTCTCCGCCAATGCTTCGAAATCAAAGCAGGCAACAAGCCGTAAAAGGGCACTTGAAAAGATACAGCTTGACGATATCAAGCCCTCATCCAGGAAGTACCCCTATGTGGATTTCCGTCCCGACAGGGAGATAGGAAACGAGGTCCTGACGGTAGAGGGGATCTCAAAGACCATCGAAGGAAAGAAGGTGCTTGACAATATAAGCTTTGTCCTGGGGCATGACGACAAGGTGGCGTTCGTCGGAGGAAATGAACAGGCGGTGACCGTGCTCTTCCAGATACTTATGGGTGAAATGGAGCCGGATTCCGGTACCTACAAGTGGGGAGTCACCACGAGCCAGGCCTATTTCCCGAAGGACTATACAAAGGAATTTGACAGCGATTATACCATTACCGAATGGCTCACGGGCTATTCACCGGTAAAGGACGTGACCTATGTCCGCGGCTTCCTTGGACGTATGCTCTTTCCCGGAGAGGACGGGGTGAAGAAGGTGAATGTGCTGTCCGGAGGAGAAAAGGTACGCTGCCTCTTATCAAAGATGATGATATCCGGGGCCAACTGCCTTATCCTGGACGAGCCCACGAACCATCTGGATATGGAGTCCATAACCGCCTTAAATAACGGACTGATCAAGTTCCCGGGAGTGGAGCTTTTCACCTGCCACGACCATCAGTTTGTGGAGACCACCGCAAACCGGATAATGGAGATCAGCCCCGAGGGAACCCTTACGGACAAGATCACCACCTACGACGAATATCTGGCAGCCAACGAATCCGCAAGAAAGTCCACGGTATACACGGCAGCAATTGAGGATGATGAGAATTGATACTTGAGGGGAATATCCGTGACGGGGTTACGGAAAAGGATCATATCGACCTGCATGTTCATTCCGTCAAATCCGATGGTACATATACCATACCCGAGCTTGTTGCCTATGCGGCAGAGAAGCGCTTAAAGGTTATGGCACTTACGGATCACGATACCGTTCTGGGTCTTGATGAGATCCGTTCAGAGGCGGAGTCGGTTCCCAATGCACCAAAGATAGTTAACGGGGTCGAGCTGTCCACCGACAGGGACGGGAAGGACATACATATAGTCGGACTCTTCATAGACCATAAGGAGCCGTCCTTTACGGAGTATCTAAAGGACTTCCGGGATTCAAGGGATGAGAGAAACCGGAAGATGTGTAAAAAGCTCCGGGAGGGTCTCAATATGGATATCTCCATAGAGCAGCTAAAGGAGAGATTTCCCGGTGCTGTCATCACCAGAGCCCATTACGGAAGATATATGCTTGAGAACGGGTATACCCGTTCCGTTCAGGAGGCCTTTGACCGCTGGATAGGCGACGACGGGCCTTATTTTATCCCCAGGGAGAAGGTTCCGCCGGAAAAGGGAGTGGAGCTTATAAGAAAGGCCCGGGGAATACCGGTACTTGCCCATCCGCTCCTATATAAGCTTTCGGCGGAAAGGCTGGAAAAGCTTATAGTCTCTCTTAAAGATGCGGGTCTTGTCGCAATGGAAACCAGATACACGACCCACAATTCTTCGGATGTGAGACGTCTGCAGCTTCTTACGGAAAAGTACGGTCTACTGGAGTCGGGAGGCTCGGACTTCCACGGGAAAAACAAGCCGGATGTGGATCTCGCCGTGGGACATGGGAATCTAAAGGTTCCTTACGGGATCTACGAGAGGCTCAGGGAATACAAGGAGAAGCTGTAAGTACTTATGTCAGGAAAAAAGTTTTTATTTACGGATCTGGATCTGACCCTGTTGACAAAGGATAAGAGGATAAGCGATAAGGACCTTCAGGCAATAGACCGTTTCTTACGGGAGGGAAACCTCTTTGCCTTTGTAACGGGAAGACCCTTTGAGGACACCGTTCCCATAGCAGAGCGATTTTCCCTTTTACGGAAGGGTTTTTTTATCGCAAGCTTTAACGGGGCGTTTATTTCATCCTATGACGGTTCAGGCTGGAACACCGTATTTGAAGAGCCGGTTTCCATAGAGGACACCCGCTTCATCTTTGAGGAAGCGGAGAAGGAAAAGGTTTTCTGCCAGACATATACAGAGAAAAATGTTGTTGCCCTTCACGACGATCCCTTTTTGGAAAGCTATACCAGCGGGAAGACCCTGAAGCCTCTTCTGATGGAGGATCTGGATTCTCTTTTAAGATACCTTCCCCATCCGCCGTTTAAGGTGGTGTGTGCGGCCTTAAATGACAGGCCGAAGCTGGAAGACTTCAGGAAATACATTACCCCGATGATAAGTGACAGGCTCTTCAGTCTCTTTTCCAGTGACAGACTGCTGGAATTCGGGAGCTTAAGCGCCACCAAGGCCCATGCCCTTGAATTCCTCGCGGAATACACGGGGACGGCGATAGAGGACACCGTTTCGGCAGGAGATGAGGCAAATGATATCTCAATGATAGAGGCAGCGGGTACCGGCTACGCCGTGAGCAATGCCCGGGATGAGGTGAAGGCAGTGGCTGACAGGGTGACAGAAAATGACAACGACCACGGGGCGATCGCGGAGATAATCGAAAAGATCCTTTGATCGGGAAAAAATAAAAAAACAGGAGTAACAGATGAGTTCAGCTGACAGGCTTTTTATTGAAAACATAAATAATATCCTGGATCACGGAGTCAGTGATAAGGGTATGGAGGTACGTCCGGTATGGGAGGATGACGGAAGTCCAGCCCATACCATAGCGCTTTTCGGAGTCGTAGACAGATATGATCTTTCGAAGGAATTTCCCATAATGACATTGAAACGGACCTTCTGGAAGTCCGCTCTCGACGAAATATTCTGGATATGGCAGAAAAAATCGAATAATGTGCATGAATTATCTTCTCATGTCTGGGATGCCTGGGCAGATGAAGAGGGCTCCATAGGAAAGGCCTACGGCTATCAGATGAGCGTAAGAAGTGCCTACGCCGATATAAGAGCGGAAGGGCTCGAAAGAGCTTTTCCTGACGGTATTTTTAAGGAAAATGATACGGCTTTTATTTCCGGAAAAAGAGGGCTGATCTCAAAAAAGAATGAGAGGGGGCTTTGGACCCTGGACCAGACAGACAGGATAATATACCAGCTTGTGAACGACCCCGGGTCAAGAAGGATCATGAGTATGATGTTTATCCCTGAGGATCTGTCGGAGATGGCGCTGGCGCCCTGCGCCTATTCCATGACCTTCAACGTAATGGACGGGAGATTAAACGGGATGCTCTCCCAACGTTCCCAGGATATGGCGGTTGCAAATTCCTGGAATACGGTGCAGGCTGCACTTCTAGTGTACTCATTCGCATCGGCCTACGGCTTTGAACCGGGCGAGCTGGTGCATGTCATTGCAAACTGCCATCTATACGACAGGCATATCGATGCGGTGAAGGAGCTTATAAAAAATGAGCAGTATGAGGCTCCAAAGCTAAAGATCAATCCTGATATACATGATTTTTATGATTTCACAAAGGATGACTTTACACTCCCCGGGTATAAATACAGTGAATTCGACCATAAATTCCCGGTGGCGGTGTAGGACCGCGATTTTTGCGGCTTTTACGACTACGGATAGAGATAAGGACGTATCTCCGAATTCTCATTGTCCGGATATACATCCTTTACACTATCCAGCTTTTCCTTAAACAGAGCAAAATTATGCATGGAAAGCTCAAAATTCAATCCAAAGAGCCTGCCACACTCTATCATATCATCTGCATCGAATGAGCCTTTTGAATGGAAGAAGGCGATACACATAAGCTCCAGCATCTTTACGGAACGGAAGACCTGCATTATGGGGCCGTCAAGCGAACCGTCCTCTACAGCATCTAAAAGCATCCTGTGGGCAAAATAGGCGGCCGTCCGCCTGATCCATGTTTTCGCCTCGGGAGTTTTTTCATAAAATCTGCTCTTAAGCTCTGCGGAAAGAGGAAGTATCTTTTTTACCTCCCTAAAAAGTCTGTCAGAAGGCTCGTGTCCCTCAAAGAATAAAGCTTCATCCATTATCCTTTTCAGTCCTTTTGAGTCGCACTCTTCTTCAAAGAGAATCCTGTCATAAGATCCTTTCTCTATGGAATCCACAAAGCCATCCCGGAATGCGATCAAAAGCCTTGTCTTTTCCAGAAGCTCAGCCGGGATCTTTTCATCCGATTCCTCATATTCACGCACAAACTTTAAGGGACCGTCTGTTTCCTTGTAGAGCAGCCTTCCTACCTCAGGGCAGGCAATCAAAAGCCGGTTCAGTCTGTAGTTTCCCACCCTGATATCTCTTTCCCGGGGATAAATCTCACAGATATTGATCTGCGCGTGCTCTCCCATGTGGAGTCTCACATCACAGAGCTTTTCCTCCGTAAGGAAAGGACAGCACCCGTCTTCCTTTGGCTTGATATACCAGACGCCGCTCTTTTTATCCTGAAAGATATTTTCTCTCAGTCTCTCGCCAAATTCCCCTTCCTCCTTCTGGTAAAGCTCCAGAGTCTCTTTATCCATTGGAAGGTCTCTGGCAAAGCAGCAGATATAGGTACAGGTGGTATTTCCGGTACACTGATAATCCTTGTAATATGAGGGTTCTTCTTTGATTATCTTCATATCCTTTTTCCCTTATCTATTATTTCTGGCTTTCTATGAATCCGGCATATTCCGCTTCCGATGCGGGAGGATCTATTTCTCCGGACTTGATCTTGTCTGCTATTATCAAAGCCTTGTCATAAATTTCATCACTGAAGTTTTTATGTTCTTCCGGTATACCGACCGCTCCTTCGGTAAGCCCGAAGCTCATATTCTCTCCGCCGATATCATCTCCTGAGAGATAGCCCTCAGAAACCCTGGCAACCGCCACATTCACGAGTTTCAAGGCACTGGTCAGCACATTGTCAGGTGCCAGATAGGACTGATCCCTGTCAACACCGATCACGTACCTGTTTCTGCCTTTTGCAGAATCTATGACTCCGAGTCCTGAGGCTCCGGCTGCAGCATATATGATATCGCAGCCACTGTCATACATTTTTGAGGCAAGAGCGTAGCCTTTATCCACATCCGTAAAGCTGTCCGCATATTCCACGCTTATATCAATATGTCTGCCGTAAACTTTAGAAGCATATTCCGCTCCGGCCCGGAATCCGTATTCAAACTGGTCGATTATCTCTCCCCTGACTCCGCCCACAAATCCAAGCCTGCCGGTATTTGTACAGGCTCCGGCTATGAATCCCACAAGAAAAGAAGGCTCCTCAGCCCTAAAGACCACACCGGTAAGGTTTTCTGCCGGATCTTCAAAGGCATTGTCTATTATGGCATAGTTTGTACCGGGATTGACCTTTGCAGCCTGTTCTACTGCATCAGCACAGGCAAACCCGACACCCCAGCACAGGTTACAGCCCTCATCTGTCAGACTCTTGAAATTCTCCTCGAAATCCTCTTCGGATGCGGATTCCCTGTAGGTCACGCGAGCCAGACCGTTTTCGGATAATCCCTGCAGCCCTTCCCAGGCACTTTGGTTAAAGGACTGGTCATTGATGCCTCCGACGTCCGTTACCATACCTACAAGCGGAGCTTCAGACAGAACATCTGACGCATCGGTGTCCTCTTCAGCCAATTGCTGCTCGTCAACGTTTTCCCAGGTTTTTACAAGCTTTACCACTCCGGAATCGTCCGCACATCCTGACAAGAGGAGCTGCAGCGATAAAGCTGTTATGCAGAATATCAGTCTCTTAATCATTACCGTAATACTTTATCCCCAGCATTGTGATATCATCAAACTGCGGTGCATCTCCTACAAAGCTGTCGATATCTTTTCTTACATCCTTAAGGATATCAACCATGCTCTCATCCTTATATTTGTTTAGGGATTCTACCATCCTGTCTTCTCCGAAAAGCTGATTATCGGCGTTTGTTGCCTCCGTGACTCCGTCTGTGTAGAGATACAGTATCTCACCCTTATTCATTATGGTTTCCTGCTCTTTGAAGTGCAGCCCCTCCATTGTGGCAACAGGAGGCCCGTGCTTATCCTTCTCAAGCGCAAATCCCCTTTCATTCCTGCATATGGCGGGGTGTTCGTGTCCGGCACTGCAGAATGAGAGATGTCCCGTGGACAGAGTAAGTATTCCAAACCATACCGTAACGAAGAGATCGGCATCATTACCTTCACAGAGCTGATCGTTTATATCTGACAGAACCTCTCCGGGACCTGAGATATTTCCGGTAAGAGCCCTGTTTTTAATAAGGGTCTTTGCTACGACCATGAAAAGAGCAGCAGGTACACCCTTTCCGGAGACATCCGCCATTACCAGACCCAGATGGTCATCATCGATCAGAAAATAGTCGTAAAAATCGCCTCCCACCTCTTTAGCGGGGTTCATGGTTGCAAAGAGCTCAAACTCCTTTCTGTCGGGGAAGGGGGGGAATATTCTGGGAAGCATATCCGCCTGTATCTTTGTGGCAAGATTCAGCTCAGCCCCTATCCTTTCCTTTTCTGCGGTCACCGCCGTCAGATCCTGAATGTATTTCTCTATTCTGACAGTCATATCCTTAAAGGACAAGGCAAGAGATCCTATTTCATCGTTATTCTTTTCAAGAACGGAAATATCCCCCATAAGCGTCCCATGCTCATAGGACTTCACCAGACCCGTGAGGGAGGTCAGAGGGATGATGACCAGCTTTCTAAGGCAGATTATCACAAGAATAAGCACAAGGATTATGCATACTGCCTGTACCAGGGCTATTTTGGAAATATGGGTGAAGATCTGCGGATTAAGGTTTTCCAGGATATAATCCGCTTCGACCATTGCCGCAACTTCCCCGCTGGAATCAAGCACCGGTGCCCAGGCAGATATGGTCCTTCCGTATCCGGCATCCGGTCCCAGTATGACCTTCTCCGAAGCCTTTTTTGCCTGGACATCCGGAAGCAGGTTATTGTATTCGGAATAGGTGTAGTCGTAGACATCTCCCGGCTGCGCGATTATGGAGGGGTCATCATTTTCATTCTGTGCTTCGACTATATACGTAAAGCTGTCAGTTCCCGGAACAAAAACATAGAGATACTTGATCCCTCTGAAATCCGTTTTTATTTTATTCAGACGAATCTTTAATTCTTCATATGTGCTGTCTTTGTCGTATGTCTTTGAGAACTCATTTACCCAGTCACCGTCGATATCATTGGCAATGCTTTTTACCAGATCCTGAGCCTTTTCATTATAAAGTCTGTAATAAGTGTCCCGGAGGGAGGTGGCGCTTATGATCATGATTATCACCGTCATGATGATCATGAGGACTAAGAGAAGGGCGGTTATCTTCTTATTCAGCCCGACACCGTTTGTTTTATTATTCATAGGATCTTTTACTCCTTTCATTCCTTCACATCGATCACTTGTATATAAGCACCGCAGCGGCAATTTTTTCCGCATAACGGACAGGATATGCCGTACTTCTGCGCCTCACTGTAGAAAAGGGGTATGGTTTCTGACCATACAACCTTTCCCATCCCGTCATATACGCTTTTAGCAGGGCAACGACCGTCGGGATAGATCCATATCTCGGTCAGAAAAAGCTCCTGACCCCTTTTTTTAAGGATCCTTTTATTTCTTTCAGCGAGACCTGTAGCAACACCCCTTCCCCTGAATTCAGGGATCACGAGAAGCGAATCTGCTGTATTGATGTGACGGGAAAGGGCTGCGTTTTTTACCTTTTCCAGCAGGATCTTATGAGGATAGGTAAAGACTATACCGTTAATAAAGGTAAAATAACCTGCGATCTGTCCGTTTTCCACGGCTATTGACCCGAAATAATCACCCTTTGCCAGGGCTTTTCTCACCTTATCCTCAGTCAATACCCCCTCATTCAGATACTTATTGTAATCCCTGATATAACACTCTGTGTCTGCTTCTGTAAAATCCCTGTACTCCATATTACTGTGTTTACCCCTCTGCGAGGATGATACCCCTTAATAAATACTGAAAAAGATCAGTGGAAGAACTTTCTCTCCCTCCTCATAATGATAATATAAACAACGGAAAAAACAAGCATCACTGCAGCGAATAATCCTATTCCCGTCCTGTATCCCAGCATCAGAAGCGATCCGTAGATCATAGGTCCTATGGTCTGTCCCAGATTTTCAAAGACAGAATATACACCCATTGACTTTCCGTCTCCATACATCAGGCTGTCGGGGAGCTGCTCAAAATAGGTGTACTGACAGGCGTATGCAAATGATATCAGAACCGAAAGGATCACCACTCCTGCGATGACCGTCTGTATTGAGGGCATAAGAACGAACAGCAGCATATTCAGACCCATGCATATGCTTGCGATGATCACGCTCCAGAAGGTTCCGAATCTCCTGATGATAATGTTCGAGATATAGGGACCCGCATATATTACCAGGAGTCCGCATATCAGGAATATCTGTCCTACCCTGACCTCATTGATCCCGTGATCCTGTCCGAATACGGGGAAAAAGTATTCCCTGTAGGAAACGGAGGTCATAAAGGGAACCAGTACGAAGAAGAAAAATCCCAGAACCCTGAGGTTAAAGAAGAATCTGACAAATCCGATCTTTTCCTTTTTCTCGATCTTTTCCTCCTGTTCACTCCTGCTTTCAGATTCCGGATTCAGATCAGCAGAAGAGCGGATAAGGAGAAACGTGGGGATCATAAATACCACCGCTATGGAATACACAAGAGTGCTTCCGCCGAATTCATAAGCAAGGGAGGTGATACCTGCCGCTACCGTGAGTCCCGAAAGTATCCCGGTATTAACATCAGAAAAGGCACTGGCGGTAGATTCCATCCCATCACCCATTGACGCGATCACATTGCAGTTTACATTGATGATACCCATTCCGATACCGGCAAGTATATTGCCGAAGAGGATACCGAAATAGGTTCCTGTCACCACGCATATAATGAACCCTGCGGTTTCGACGAAGAGTCCGATGTAAAAGGTCTTCTTGCTGCCGATTTTTTCACACATCCTGCCGCCTATAACCGCAAAAACAGCCATCATGAGAAGCTCGGATGACAGCGGCAGAGCTGCAGCCACGCTTTCAGGAATATGCAGTTCGCCATTATAGAGCCTTCCGGACAGCACGGTGACAAAGGAGTCCTGAAGCGCAAATGCAAGATACGAGAAAAAAATGATATTCCTTAAGGGCACCAGATGGGTTCTGTCAATGCTTTTTTCCTCTTTCTCTGCCTTTTCCCTTCGCTTCCTTTCAAAGAAGCCTATCATGAACAGAGCCTCTATTATAAGCATCATCATGACTGCGGAGGAACAGAAGACATTGAGGACGATATCCCTTATTTCTTCCCTTCTTTCGGTGTTTCTGTAGCTGAGATCCGTCCCCACCTCCAGAATGGCCGTTCTCTCCCCGTTTTCATCATAGACCGGTCTGAAAATATATAACCATGATCCGTCTGAATCCTGGCTTGTGAGTGCATACGCATTTCCGGTCTCCAGTACCTGTTCAAAATAGGGATTTTCCGTCCTGCCGTAGGGCTCCATACACATGACCGAATCATAATAATTCATAAGATAACAGAGCCTCTCGTCATCCATACGGTAAAGAACGTAATAATAATCCTTTCCCTCATTCCATGCGTTATCTATGACGGGATCCAGTTCTTCCCTGATCTTTGTGTAGGCAGATCCCATATAGTCACTTTCGGAACGGATACTATCCAGGGATTTGTTGTCAAGGGATCTTAAGAGGAGATCACTGAAAAGCTTCATCCCGCTTATCTCTTCATTATTCTGCCTGCTGTATTCCTGGGATAAAAGCGAGCCTGCGATAAACGAGGATACCACCACTACGGCAAATACTACTGCCGCCATTCTGAGGGATGCCTCGTTGTACAGAAGATCCATGAGGACACCCGGGAGGAAACGAAGGAGCCGTAATGCCATCAGAGCTCCGGCAGCTACAAGTATCCAGAGTATCACGGTCTGATAGAATCCCTTATACGGTACATTCCCCTCGTAGGATGTATTTACCCTGCCCTCGCTGTCTATACTTATCCTGTAAAAGCTGAGAAGATCCGCTCCCAGGACAGAGCTCCCGTCCTCGCTGGATGAAAGAAAGGGTATTTTCAGATCCGGTTCACTGTAAACATCCTGGTAAACATCCGGATCATCCTCAGAAAATCTGCATATCTTCCCACCGTAGTGTTCAGTGAACCAGACATATCCGTTCCTGGCCACTATGCCCTGCGGCATCAGGTGTTCGTCCCTGCTCTTTAAGGTGATCCAGCTGCCGGTGTCGAGCTTTAAGATCCGTACCGAGCCCCTCCTTACCGAAACAGCAACCGTGCCGGTATTCACATCAATGCTGGCATAATTCAGGACATCTCCCGTGTATATCCTTTGCTTAAGCTCCGGCTCCGAACCGTCCGACAGGATGTAGTATCCCAGACCATAATTCTCTGACTTCAGGAAATGAAGGGATCCGTCATCAAGGTACTGCAGATCATAGATCATATCCTCCCCCGCATTGTACAGGGTTCTGTATCTTCCTTTACTGTATTCTATTATACGGTACTGGGTGGAGGTCACTCCGTCTTCATCAGTGACATAGGAAGAATCGGAAATATATATCTTTCCGTCCGTTCCCTCGGTAATACCTTCTGCATATCCGAAACGACTGACATTTCCTCCGTACAGGATATCAGAAACGGTATTGTCAGCCGCAATAACGCTTATAACCTCCTTGCCCCGGTCTATTGCATAAACACGTCCCTCTTTCCCGAAATATGCTGCATTGACTGAGGAAAAGACGTAATCCTTACCCTGAAACAGTCTTTCCCTGTGGAAGAAAACAGTAAGTATTACTAGAAACAACAGTATTAACAGTATTAAGTCCTGATATTTGCGTATTATGTTCTTCATTGCAGTATTGTTTCCCGGATGCAGGGCACTACGAAAGGCACGTGCGGATTTCAAAATGGAAAGCAGATGACAAAATCTGTAAAATAAATATTGTGTAATTATATCACATTTGGCGGTTTCAGTCATGCAATGTTTTTTCACGCCTGACGGATAAACGCATCAATACTGCTTTCGACTGTTACATCTGAAGGGCTCTGTGGTATAATAATCAAAATATATCTTTTGGCGTCCGGATCTTATAGATTAATCATAAAAAAAGGAGGAACCGACATGATCACTTACGAAAACACAGTAACCGTGCGGGAGCTATTGGAGAAATGTGTGGCAAAGTACGGGAAAACCCCCTATCTCCGCTATGAGCGGGATGATGACGTAATCTATGACATAAGCTATGAAAGGTTCGGGGAGCTGTGCCGTATTGTCGGGGCCTTTGTAAACGAATGGAGGGAAAAGGAAGGGAGACCCATAAAGGTGGGGCTTTTCGGCTCGGCCAGTGCCCATTACATAAGTGTGATGGTGGGAGTCATGGCCTCCGGAAATATTGCGGTTCCCCTGGATAACCAGCTGGATATAAACCATCTTTCCGACTGCCTTGACCGCTCCGATGTGGATATACTATTTTACGACTGGGTACTCAGGCCTCTTGTAGAGGATGTAAGGGATAAGTGCCCGAAGATCAGGGAGCTTTACTCCCTGCAGCCGGTCCGGAAGGAGCCGTCCTTAAATGATATCCTTATGGATATGCGCTATACGGGACATGCGTGGAGTGTAAGCGGAAGTGAGAGCGGTGTTCAGCCGGATGATCTCTGTATGATACTCTTTACCTCGGGAACCACCGGCCGGGGAAAAGGAGTGATGATCACCAACGCAAATATCGTGGGCAACATCCTGTCCCTTGACGATATAGATGATAAGGTGGAGCACCCCGTATGTCTCTGTGTTCTGCCGATCCACCATTCCTTCTGTATAAATTCCGATGTTTTAAGGTCACTTCAGATCGGAGCGACTCTCTGTATAAACGGTCCCCTGTCGCTTCTCGGAAAACACTTACGTCTCTTTGAACCCCATATCATGCATATGGTTCCTATGATCGCCAAGGCTCTTTACAATAAGATATCTGCCATGGCGGCAGCTGACCCCGGGCTTACGGACAGGGATGCCCTCCGTCTCGTGTACGGACGGAATATTTCCCGTATCGTTTGCGGGGGAGGAGGATTATCCGCCGCTCTTGCGAGGAAATACGCGGATCTTGGGGTGCGGATCGGACAGGGCTACGGTATGAGCGAATGCTCTCCTGTAATCTCCGAGGCGGTCTATGACCGGCTTGATAAGATCGAGTCTGCCGGAAAGGTGATAAAGAGGGTAGAGGTAAGGATTGCCGAAGGAGGAGAGATACAGGTCCGTTCACCCTTCGTGATGAAGGGCTATTACGGCGATCCGGAGATCACGGCGGAAACCTTTACGGAGGACGGGTGGCTGAAGACCGGAGATATCGGCTATCTGGATGATGAGAATTTCCTCTTCCTGACCGGACGCTTAAAGAACCTTATTATCCTCGGAAACGGGGAGAACGTTGCTCCCGAGGAGATAGAGGAGGGCTTTGAAACCGAGCCTCTTATCACGGACATCCTGGTCTACGGTGAGGATGACATGATAAAGTGCGAGGTTTATCCGGATTTCAAATATGCGGAGGCAAACGGCATAGACAATGTGGAGCTGGAGGTTGAGGAGATAGTAAAGCAGCATAATAAGTCCCTGCCCACATATAAGCGGATCATGTATACGGGGATAAGGAGACAGCCATTCTTAAAGACCACCTCCAAAAAGATAATACGTGAAGCCTTCTTTAAGGAGAAGGAGGATTCAAAGGAGTTTGAAAAGAGCCTCCGGCTTCCTGAGGACGAAAAGCAGCAGAAGATCTATGAGATTTGCGCCCAGGTTCTGGGACACAGGAAATTCGGCATAGATACGGATCTCTATACGTCAGGCCTCGACTCCTTCGGGAGCATCATGCTGCTTACCGGAATGCAGGATACCCTTGAATTATCGGTAACCCTGACTCAGCTTATGGAGAATCCCACAGTAGAGAAGCTCGCATCCATATGGGACGCCAAGGATAAGGAAAAGAAGGTGGATTACTCTGTAAGGGAGAAATATCCGCTTACAAGGCTGCAGATGTACTTTGCTTACGTTATGAGGGGAAATACCACGGCGAACCTGCCTTTCTTCTTTAAGCTGGGAGCAAGGATAGATATGGACAGGATGGAGGAAGCCATCCGTGCGCTTTTTGATATCCATCCCGTTTTAAGAGACAGGATAGAGCCGGGCGAGGACGGAAAGCTTTATAATTTCCGGGACGATAAGAGAGAGATCACCATTGAGCGGTCAAAAATGACGGAGGAGGAATGGGAGGAAAAGAGAAAGACCCTTCTGGTCCCCTTTACCTACACCCCGGGTGAAAATCTTTATCATATCGGGCTTTACGAGGCGGGTGAAGACAAATACCTTTTCTTCGATGTGGCCCATATCATCGGAGACGGTATGACCATGAACATCCTCTTACAGGATCTGAACCGGCTCTATATGAAGGAAGAAGTGAAAAAGTCGGATTATACCTTCTACGAATATCTTCTGGATGAGACGGCAAGAGACGAGGCGGGACTCCGGGATAAGGATATTGCCTTTTATAAGGAGCTCCTTGAAGGCTTAGAGATCAAGAGGAGCATCTTAGCGAAGATGGACAGCTATGATCTCGGAACCGCACATAATGCGTCAATCAAGGGAATGTTCTCAAATCTCAATAAGGAGGATACAAAGGGCTTATGCCGTATGTACGGGGTATCCGAAAATGCGCTTTTCCTGAGTGCCTTCAGCTACACCGTAAGTCTTTTCAGCTCCCTTGACGACGTAGTGATCTCCAGTATCCATAACGGAAGGACCGACGGAAGGTGGGTGCAGATCGCAGGCTCCTTCTTTGCTACATATATTTTCAGATATAAGAGGATCCCTCATGAAACCGTAAAGGAGATGCTGAACAGAAGTGCGGACCAGATCCTTCATACAATGGAAACGCATATGTCAAGCCAGCATGCGGATGAGATGTTTATCCAGTATCAGGGTACCCTTCTCGATATCCCTCAGATCGGCGGGGAGAGTGCTACAGGGATAAAGATACAGCTTGACTCCCTTCCCTTCCACCTCATGATATATGAGGCAGAAAGGGGATATACCTACGAATTAAGATATTGGGAAAACCGTTTTGACAGGGATATGCTGGAGGAATTCCTCGCTGTGATGGAGAGCGTGCTTATAGCTATGAGGGAGGAAAGCTCGGTCAGAAAGCTAAAAGATCACCTTCCCGCAAGGCTTTATCCGAAGCACTTCGAGCTCCCGGCGGCAAGGCTCAATGCATATCTCGGTAAGGAGGTCATCCCCGGGGGAAGCGAAGAACTAATGGTAAAGCCCTATGTGCTGGATGAATACGGGATAAAGAAGCCCTTCGGTGCCTGGGGAAGACTATATGTACTGGATCAGAAGGTTAACGGGGGAAGCGAGAGCATTGAGAGCCTTTATTCTCCCGGAACGATGTACGATACGGGGATAGAAGCGAGGATCACACCGGACAGGAAGGTTGAAGCCCTGTATCAGGCAGGAAGGACGGTCATTAGGGAGACTCTGGCCGGAAGATCCTTTATCAATCTTTTCGAGCTTGAAAAAACGCTTGTTTCTTATCCCGGGATTGAAGAGGCAGAAGCCTCGGTCGTATATGGGGAAAACAATCTTTTCCATATAAGGGCTGTGATAAAGACCTCAAAGGAAACGGACCCGGAGGAAATAAAGAAGTATGTGGGAGAAAAGCTGGGTAAGGCTATGATCCCGGAGATCATAGACGAGGAGTGACATAAGGAAATGGAGAAAAGAAATATCAGGATATCGGGATACGGGGAAAAGGATGCGCTTTTTTCAATGACGGACGGGTTTATTGAAGATGCAGCCCTTTCTCCGAAGTCCGGTCTTCGTTTAAGGCTGGTTGTGGAAGAGATCGCAGAAGTGCTGAAGCTTCTTGATGATGAACGGACTGCCGATATCAATCTGGAGGGAGACAGGGAAGGCTTAAGGATCCGCCTCACTCTCCAGAAAAGCCCGGAGGGCAGAGAAGATACTGCCTGGGATCTTGCTGAATTTAACGGAGTTACGGATAAGATACGCTTCCTTTTAAGCAGCAGCTACGAAACCCTGGAGGCTCTGAGGGAGGAAGCGGAGGCTCTGGGTGTACGGAAGCAGAAGGCAAAGCACCTTAAGGAAGCGGGTTATCCCTATGACGAGGATGCCTATGTATGGACAATGGAGGCCTATAACTTTTCGGCCTTTGACCGCTTCGAGGAATCCGGAGAGGTGGACTGGGGAGAGATAAGCCACTCCATAATCGCAAACCTTTCCGACGATATACGTATCTTTATTTTCCCGGACAGGACAGAGCACTGCATATATGTATCATTCAATGGGAAGAAAGCGGAAAAGGGCGATAAATACGCTATCGATCCGGAGCTTCTTCCCCTGTACAAGATCCCTGTTGCAAAGTCACGCTTTCAGATAAGGCTTGTGCAGCTCCTGTATAAGAGACTCCACTATAAGCAGCGTTCAACTCCGGAGTACAGCCTGATCCGGCATACCATACCTTTATCGACCGCTCCCAAGGGCGTTCTCACGGTGCTGGAATATATACCAGCGGCTTTTAAGGACAGCGACAGGGCATTGCCTGCAGTGCTTTTCCCGCACGGCGGTGCCTTCCTTTTCCCGGGGCTTCCCTACCACTACCGTCTGGCGGCTGAGGTGACGACAAGGGTATCCTGCAGGGTTTTTTTCCCGATCTATGACCTGGCACCGAAATATGCCCCGCCTACCCAGATAAAGGAGGTTTATGAGCTTTACAGATATCTTCTGGACAATGCCGAAAAATATCATATAGACAGAGAAAGGATAGCCGTTATGGGCGACAGCTCAGGGGGAACCATCTCGGCAGCGATCTGCCTTCTTGCAAGAGATGAGGGATTGCAGAAGCCCTGCGCACAGCTCCTTCTTTATCCGAGCCTCGATACCCGGGGAGAGACCTTATCCATGAAAAAGTATCCTGATGTTCCGGTGGTCAACAGCGAAGCCGTAAACGCATATAAAAAGATACTGAACGCGGACAAAGAAGAGGGCAGGAAGTATTACCTGTCTCCCATAGAGGCTTCCACTCTTTCGGAGCTTCCGCCCGCATATATTGAACCGGCGGAATTTGATGCACTGCATGACGAGGGTGTGGCATACGCTGAGGCTCTTAAGGAGGCCGGCTGCGAGGTTGAATTGAACGAAACAAAGGGAACCGTGCATTCCTTTGATATGGCTAAGGACAGCAGGGTGTTTTTGGCTGCCCTGGACCGGAGAATAGAGTTTTTGGAAAGATCCTTCGCCGGCGCTCAGGATGACAGGAATGCCGGTGCTCAGGATGACAGGAACGCCGGCGCTCAGGATGACAGGAATGCCGGCGCTCAGGATGACAAATAATTAAAGTGAGGTGTTTAAATGGCCTGGTATGATGAGGCGGTTTTTTATCATATTTATCCTCTGGGACTTCTCGGAGCACCAAAGGAGAATGCTTATTCGGGCGTGACCCACAGACTGAATAAGCTTAAGCCCTGGATAGAGCATATAAAGGAGATAGGCTGCAATGCCCTTTATATTGGTCCCCTTTTCGAGTCTGTGGGACATGGCTATGAGACCACCGATTACCGGAAGCTGGATTCAAGGCTGGGCGATAATAAGGATCTTCAGAAATTCGTGAAGGACTGCCACAAAAAGGGGATAAGGGTGATACTGGACGGTGTATTTAACCACACCGGCCGGGATTTTTTCGCTTTCAGGGATCTCAAAGAGAAGAGGGAAGGGTCGAAATACAGGGACTGGTACTGCAATGTGAATTTCTACGGAAATAATGAGTATAATGACGGCTTTTCCTATGACAACTGGGGAGGCTATAACCTCCTTGTGAAATTGAACCAGAGAAATCCGGAGGTAAAGGACTATATCAGTGAGACCATTCGTTTCTGGGTTAAAGAATTTGATATCGACGGACTCCGCCTGGATGCGGCGGATGTTCTGGACTTTGATTTTATGAAGATGCTGAGGGCTGTTGCATCCGAGGTAAAGCCGGAATTCTATCTTATGGGAGAGGTTATCCATGGGGACTATTCCAGGTGGGTAAATGAGGGAACCCTGCACTCCGTAACGAACTATGTTATGCATAAGGCCTTTTATTCGGGGCATAATGACCATAATTATTTCGAGATCGCACATACCCAGAGAAGGCTTGACGGGATGGGTCTAAACGGGGCAGGTGCCTTCAGGCTCTATAATTTCGTGGATAATCATGATGTGGAGAGGATATTTACAAAGCTTCAGAACAAGGCTCATTTTACGCCTGTCCATATCCTTTTATACACAATGCCCGGGATCCCTTCTGTATATTACGGTTCGGAGTTTGCCATTGAGGGGAAGAAGGAAAAATATACCGATGCGTCCCTTAGGCCTGCGCTGGAGCTAAATGATTTCAAGGATGCTGTTAAGGAGAATCCTGCCACACGGCTTATAGCTGCTCTTGGAAGGATAAGACAGGCAAACCCGGAGCTTTCATACGGGGATTATACTGAGCTTTTTCTTACCAACAGGCAGTATGCCTTTTCCAGAAATATGAACGGTAGAAGCGTGATAGTCACGGTCAATAATGATGACGGAGCTTATTCTATGACACTTCCGGCCTACGGTGCAGAGCAGTATACGGGAGCCCTGTCGGGAGAAAGGGTCAGCGCAGCCGGAGGAAATATAGAGGTTACGGTACAGGGTAATTCCGGAGAGATCTGGGTTCCGTCAGGCCGTGAGACGGAAGACGGGACGGAGTCCGCAGAGGCTCTTCAGCCGGTAATAAGCGGGGTAACTGTCAAGGATACGCCGTCATCCGGGATGGACGAACCCGGAGCTGATACTGATAACGTGAGCGGAGATACTGCTTCGGATGTTGGGAATGCTGGTGCTGAACCCGGGGCTGCCGGAAGCGGAGATACTGCCGCGGGCGGATCGGGGAAGCCTGAGGATGTGGCTAATGATAACAAGAGTTATTCGGACGGTATAATCGCGGGTCTGCAGGAAGCCATAATCGCCATAATGGAAAAGAACGGCCCGGTTACGGACCAGATGAGGAGGGATGTGTATAATAATACATATCACGATTCCCTTATCACCTGGATAAAAAGCTTCAGATAGAGCTTAAGGACCGCCTCCCGGACCGCCGTGGCCGCCATCGCCGTGGTCTCCCGGACCGGGACCGTGATCTTCCTTCGGACCGTCGTCTGATTTTTCGGAATGTCCGCCGGATTCTGTTTCCGGCGGGCTTTCTCTGTCTTCAGGGGGAGCGGGAGGCTCCATGTCAAAAGCATCCTGACCCGGCTGATCCTGCTCTGTTACCGGAGCGGGAGGCTCCGTATCTAAAGTATCCTCACTGCCCTGACCCGGCTGATCCTGTTTACTTTCCGGAGCGGGAGGCTTTATGTCTAAAGTATCCTCATTGCCCTGACTTGGCTGATCCTGCTCTGTTACCGGAGCGGGAGGCTCCGTGCCTAAAGTATCCTCACCGCCCTGACCCGGCTGATCCTGTTTACTTTCCGGAGCGGGAGGCTTTATGTTAAAACCATCCTGATTTTGTTTATCATGCTGTATTTCCGGAGCTGGAAGATCCGTGTCCTCAGAGCCGGGATTAGCCATATCCCTGCCATTGGAGTTTTCGGGAGCGGGGTTATCCATATCCCGGCTGCCCGGATTTTCAGGCCTTTGGTCTCCGGTGCTTTCCTGTTTTTCGGGAGCGGGAGGCTCAATGTCCGGATCGCCCTCACCGCCCTGACTCGGCTGATCATGCTGTATTTCCGGAGCCTGAGGCTCCGTATCCTTAGAGCCGGGTTCAGCCATATTACTGTCACCGGGATTTCCGGCAGAGCCGGG
>CADCQV010000062.1 GCA_902803625.1 uncultured Lachnospiraceae bacterium | reverse complement strand
TGTAGATCGCTTCACCGGAGTAGATGACCCCGAGTGCCGCTTCATTCCCTATCATCTTGTCCCTGACCTGGTCAACCACATAGGCCTGTACGATATGCTTCTGCTGCTGCAGCAATTCCTTTGCTTCCTGCAGCTCATCCTCGTCCGTGGTATTCATGGAGTACCCGAGAAGCCTCTCCGCAACCATAAAGGCATCACGGACCGAATCCTGCATAAGGATCTCGTCCTTATACCTTTCGTCCCAGAGTATCCCCCAGGAGTCCACCTTCTCCTGCACCATTTTCTTATTGTAGAGTATACCCACGGTTCCCCAGACATAGGGTACCGAATATCTGTTGCCCGGATCAAATTCCTCCGAATTCTTCCAGTAATCCTCTCCGATATTCTTTGCATTGGGGATATTATCCATATTGATCTCCTGCAGGAGACCGTTCTCCCTCATCTTGCTTATCATATAGTCGGAGGGACAGACCAGATCATAAATAACGGCTCCCGCCTCTATCCTCGGATACATGATCTCATTGGTCTCATATTCATCATATATGACCTCTATCCCGGTTTCCTCTTCGAACATGGAAAGAACCTCCGGGTCGATATATTCTCCCCAGTTATACACATAGAGAGTATCATCTGAGGACGCCATCCCTTCCGAATGCCCGCAGGAAATAAGGAGGAAAGACAGAGCCATAATAAGAAATACGGAAACCGCCCTTTTTATCATATACGTCCTCCCTGTCCTGAAGAGCTTACGATAACCTCCCTCTTTGTCATGACCTTTATCTGTCCCTTTGGCTGTTTACCCCAGGGCTTATAATTCACAAAGAAAAGAAGCACAAGGACCGTAAGGAACATGATGGTCGAAAGAGCGTACACCTCCGGGTTTATACCCTTCTTTACCTCTGAGTATATCTTTGTGGACAGGGTGTCAAAGCCCGGTCCCTGTGTAAAGTGGGTGATTATAAAGTCATCAAGGGACATGGTAAAGCTCATCAGAAAGCCTGACAGTACCGCGCTCATAAGATCCGGCAGAACCACACGGAAAAAGGCATACACAGGCCCGGCCCCGAGGTCAAGCGCCGCTTCGTAGGTACTCCTGTTCAGCTCCCTGTACCTCGGCATCACGGATAGTATCACATAGGGGATATTGAAGGTTATATGTGAGAGGAGCACCGTTGAAAAGCCCATAGACACGCGTGACGCGATAAAGAGAAGCATAAGGCTCACTCCCGTGACTATATCCGCATTAAGCATGGGTATATTTGTTATTCCCATAATAAAGCTTCTCTCTCTTTTCTTCATAAACTGCATCCCGGTACAGGCCGCGGTTCCGAGGACGGTCGCGATAAGCGCCGATAGAAAGGCCAGAATAATGGTGGTACGGAAGGCCGCCATTATCTCTTCATTTTCAAATAACCCTGTATACCACTCAAGGGTAAAGCCGCCCCAGCGTGATCTTGATTTACTCTGATTAAAGGAGAGGATCATAAGTGTAGCTATGGGCGCATAGAGAAATATAAGCACAAGGGTGAGATACATTTTTCCGAAAAAGCTTTTCATTATGAAATGTCCTCCCTGTCATATTTGGCTGTGATTATCATTGAGAATACGATAAATATCATAAGGATCGCCGATAATCCCGCACCCGCATTCCAGTCCGAATCCTGGGTAAAGAGCTGCTCGATGACATTACCTATGAGCAGTATCTTTCCGCCGCCAAGGATGTCCGATATCACGAAGGTTGTAAGGCTTGGAACGAATACCATGGTGATCCCGGATATCACGCCCGGAAGGCTTAAGGGCCATATTATTCCCTTAAGGATCTGGAAATAGTCCGCCCCCAGATCCCGTCCCGCATTGATGAGATCCTTGTCTATCCTCGATACGGAATTGTAGATCGGAAGCACCATAAAGGGCAGGAAATCATATACCATTCCGAGAAGAATGGCGGGAGGCTTATTAATGATATAAAGCGGCGGGAGATTCAGAAAGAGAAGTATCCCGTTGATCACGCCTTTACGTTCCAGGATATTCTGCCAGGCAAAGGTTCTGAGAAGCGAATTCATCCACATTGGCAGGATGAAGATAAGCGACAGAAAGGCAGAGCTGCTGCTCGTCACCGTCGTGAGTATCAGACAGAGAGGATAGGCTAAAAGGAGGCATATAAAGGTGGAAGCTATGGAAAAGAGTATGGAGAGCATCAGCGCCCTGATATTCACATAGCTTATGATCGCCGAAACGTTGCCAACAGTGAATGTCCCCGAAGCATCCGTGAAGGCAAAGTAAAGAATATAGATAAGGGGTATTATTATAAAGCCTATACTCCAAATAAGATAGGGGGCTGCAAGAAAGCTGTTCCGGCGCTCATTCATTTATTTCCACGGCTTTCTCATCCTCGGATTCCGGCTTATTCATGATCTGGATATCAAAGGGGTGAACGCTTATTCCGACCTTTGAATCCACCGGATAATAGTCGGTGGAATGAACAATGAATTCAAAGCCCCGGGACATCACGCACATTTCATAATGAACGCCCTTAAAGATGGTATCCGTGACCACTCCGTCAATGATACCCTCTCCTTCTCCCAGAAGATCTATGTCCTCAGGCCTTATCACCACGTCAACAGGATTGTTTTCTCCGAAGCCCTTGTCCACACAGTCAAATTTTGCCCCGAGTATCTCCACCAGCTCATCCCTTATCATTATCCCGGGCAGGATATTCGAATCGCCGATGAAATCCGCAACAAAGGCATTTTCAGGCTCATTATAGATGTCAACCGGAGAGCCGATCTGCTGGATATAGCCCTGGTTCATGACCACTATTGTATCGGACATGGTGAGAGCCTCCTCCTGATCGTGGGTCACATAGATAAAGGTTATCCCCAGCTCGTTTTTTAAGCTTATAAGCTCATACTGCATATCCTGCCTGAGCTTTAGGTCAAGGGCACCAAGCGGCTCGTCAAGGAGAAGAACCTTCGGCTCGTTCACTATGGCTCTCGCTATGGCGATACGCTGCTGCTGTCCGCCTGAGAGAGAATCCGGCATCCTGTCCTCAAAGCCGTCAAGGTTAACAAGCTTAAGGGCATATTTTATCTTGTCCTTAATGTAGGAAGCCGGTTTTTTCCTGATCTTTAAGCCAAAGGCTATATTCTCCGCAATGGTCATATGGGGAAACAGCGCGTACTTCTGGAAAACCGTATTCACTTCCCTTTTATTCGGGGGAAGGGCTGAGATATCCCGGTTCTCAAATATAACCTGCCCGCTGTCCGGAGTCTCGAAGCCGCCGATAATCCTTAAGGTCGTGGTCTTTCCGCAGCCCGAGGGACCGAGAAGAGTCAGGAACTCATTTTCCCTGATGTAGAGGCAGAGGTCGTCCAAGACCACATTTCCTCCGTAGGACTTTGTAATGTGCTGAAGATCTATAAGCTTATTTGCCAAGTGTGTGTTCTCCGTTATAATTCAAGCGTATCTATTCCGAGCCCTTCGGATTCTGAATAGTTTTTACTACGGCGAGGCTTTCTGATGAAGCAGATGTACGTCTGCACAAGTCAAATGTGAAGATTATTTATGCACAGATCCTTAATCAGGTTTCATCCAGTCTGTATAGTATCAGGCAGTTTCCCGCCTCATAATGCATTTCGGGTCCGTTCATTATCATGGTCTTCTTTTCCATATCCAGGGTAAAGAAGGTTATTGTATTTGACTCATTGTTTATGGAGATCAGGTATTTATTGTCGTCACTGGTCGTAATATCCTTCGGGAAATAACCCGATACCGGAAGGACAAATAACTGGGTAAGGAGACCCGTCTTCTCATCCCGCTTAAATACCGCAACCGACTCGTCTCCGGCGTTGCTGCAGACTAAGTACTTTCCGTCCGCCGTAAGCTGTATCGCATAGGCTGCACTGATACCGTTATAGGATTCTTCCAGAGTGGATACGGTCTGTATCTTTTCAAATACCGGCTGATCGTCCTTATCCTCATAGGTGTACACATCCACATAGCTCTTTAATTCATGGATTATATAGGCAAATTTCCCGTCCAGTGAAAACTTTATGTGGTGCGGTGCCGACTCAATGTCAGATCTCAGAACATCCACCATGGTCAGCTTTCCTGTCTTATGATCCAGACGGTAGATCTTTGTCTGATCCATTCCCACATCCGTGGCACAGAGGTATTTATTGTCCCTTGTCATCTTTGCGCAGTCCACATGGGGCCTGAAATTCCGCTCCGCTATGGTGCCTATTCCCTTCTGGTATATCTCGTCACAGATCCTGTTAACGCTTCCGTCGGGATTGATGGAAAGAACGGTTACCTTCCCGTCATGATAGCCCGCCACAAATACGTATTTATCCTCATAATCGGTGGAAAGATAGCAGCCTCTCATACCGTTTATATCCGTCATATTAAGGAAGGTCAGATCTCCGTTTTTCTCAATGACAAAAGCCGCAACCCCGTCATCGGTTATGGAGTATAGGAACTTCCCGTTATGGGATATTGCGATATACGAAGCGTTGGTGATCTTTATTTTTGAGCGCTCCTTCATCCTCCCTGTATCGGGATCAAAATCAAAAATGGTTATCCCCTGATCGTGGCTCCTGGTATATCCTGCACAGTAACACACATATTTTCCCTTTGTATCTGATTTTCCGTTTGTTTTCCTGCTTCTTACAGCCATTTGATTTATCCTTTCCTGATCTTTGAAGAATTGTATTCTCCTGAGTGTTCTTTGTCCACCGGACGTTTTTCAATCCTGAGCGCTTTTTGTCATCCTGAGCGAAGCGAAGGATCTTTCTTTTCTAAACCTCGACAGATTTTATCAGAAACTCCCTGCCGCTCCCCTTAATAAGCCTTCCGGTCTCTCCGCATTCAGGGCATTCAAAGCTCTTCTCATGGGGAAACTCCCTTCCGCAGGAGGGGCATTTCAGTGTCGCGCTGACATGTGTAAACTTAAGTACCGCTCCCTCGGAGCTGTGCCCCTTTGAAAGAAGATCAAAGTACATCTGCACACATTCCCCGATAATGCCGGAGAGCTCACCGATCACAAGATTTATCTCCTTAATCCTCTTTATTCCCTTTTCCTCACTCTCCTTATCGAGAGTTCTTATCATATCCTGTACTACCGGAAGCTCATGCATTAGCTGCACCGACGGGATTGTTTCCGTATCTTTCAGCCTGCTCCTCAATAAGAGCCCTGTCATCAAAATAGTTTATCTTCATAGCGTCCTTTACCTCATGGAGGGTTGAAGCCGCCACCTCCCTTGAAACCTCCGTTCCCTTTTTCAGGACCTCATAGATATATGGGATATCCTTTTCAAATTCGTGCCGTCTTTCCCTTATGGGCTTCAGGGTCTCCTGCAGCACATTATTAAGGAATTTCTTTACCTTGACATCACCCAGACCGCCCCTTCTGTAGTGATCCTTCATTTCATCCAGGTTCCTGTAGTCCGGACAGTACTCTGCGAAGAAATCGTCATTTGAAAAGGCATCAAGATACTGGAATACCGTATTTCCCTCCACCTTTCCGGGATCCTCCACCTTTAAGTGTCCGGGATCCGTAAACATACTCATAACCTTTTTCTTTATTTCATCACTGTCGGATGCAAGGTAGATACAGTTACCGAGAGACTTACTCATCTTTGCCCCGCCGTCTGTACCGGGAAGCCTAAGGCACGATTCATCCTCCGGCAGCATGATCTCAGGCTCCACAAGGGTTTCCCCGTAAACCGAGTTAAACTTCCTTACGATCTCCCTCGTCTGCTCTATCATAGGCTCCTGATCCTCTCCCACCGGAACCGTGGTGGCCTTGAAAGCGGTTATATCACTGGCCTGGCTTATCGGATAGGTGAAGAAGCCGACCGGAATGCCGACCTCAAAATTCCTAAGCTGTATCTCCGCCTTTACGGTGGGATTTCTCTGAACCCTCGCCACCGTTACGAGATTCATATAATAAAAGGTGAGCTCCGTAAGCTCCGGTATCTGGGACTGGATAAGGATATTGGTCTTCTCCGGGTCGATCCCGCAGGCAAGATAGTCGAGAGCCACCTCAACTATATTCTGTCTCACCTTTTCCGGCTCATGGGCGTTGTCCGTCAGTGCCTGGGCATCCGCTATCATTACGAATATATTTTTGTATTCACCGGAGTTCTGAAGCTCCACCCTCCTTCGAAGGGAACCCACATAATGTCCTATATGCAGTCTCCCTGTAGGTCTGTCCCCGGTAAGTATCACTTTCTCACTCAATTCTATACTCTCCTTATATTAAAACTTTTTTCACTACTTTTGCGCGGCAATATGTGCCCGAAGGATCTTTCAGTACTCTCCCCCCGGCAGCAGTCTCTCCCTTATAAAACGGAAGGTCTTTTCCTCACCGTAAACCGAAAGCATCTTTAGAAGCGCATATAAAAGCCTCTTTGTCTCTTCGTTCATGGGGATAAGCTTATAGCTTCTCAGGAAATATTTCAACGGAAAATCATCCCTGTAATCCTTTTTATTATAGATCTTCGATGCCGCTATTCTGTCCATCATCATCTCTATAACGTACTTTAAGGGCATCTTTACCGGTATGGTAAGTTCGCTTTTTTCCTTAACGTCCCTTACGGAATTATAATCCACCCAGTATTCGTAGTGATGCTTATTCCTGCCCTTATGATGAAGCCAGGAGGAGGAGTAGCCCTTTTCCTCGCGCTCGGCATTATTGGGGCTTCTGTCTCCCTGATAATACCTTGCTCCCACCAGAAATTCCGACGGGGTATACTTTGACATATCATGCAGTATTCCCTGGAGGTACAGTCCGGTCTTAAAGCAGCCCTTCATAACCTCGAGCTTATGTTCGCTTATTGTAAGAAAATGCTTGAGCACATTTTCGGCTTTTATTCCCGCAGACATAATATGATTCCCGTAAAAAAGCTATCCTGAGCTTCGTTTGTCATCCTGAGCGAAGCGACGCATATCCCACATCGCAGATGTGGGATGCCGCCCCGGCGAGGGGTTGCGAAGCAACAGGAAGGATCTTTC
>CADCQV010000061.1 GCA_902803625.1 uncultured Lachnospiraceae bacterium | reverse complement strand
TCAGAGCCCGAGCCCGTAGCGGAGCCGGAGTTTATGGCTGAAGCCGCACCTGAGGAGCCTGCAGCAGAGCCGGAAATTATGCCGGATGCCCCGGAACCCGAAGCTGAAGCAGCTTCAGAGCCCGAACCTGAAGCAGAGCCCGGGACTGAGGTAGCTTTAGAGCCCGAGCCTGAAGCGGAACCGTTACCCGAACCGGCAGCGGACACAGAACCCGCTCCCGTAGAAGAAAGCGTAATGGCTGCAGTAGAAGGGCTTATTTCGGGAGAAACGGAGGAAACTGTTCTTCCGGTAGATGATGATCTTATTACAGATACAGAAACTGATGATGATAAGGAGACAGAAAAGATGAGTGCAGAGAACAATGCAGAAGTAACGCTCCCCGTTCTGGAGGACGGACCCGAGGCGGATGAAAGCGGCTGTGTTACAGCAGGAATGACTATTAACGGTGATGTCACATCCGAGGGATCTCTTGAGGTGATAGGTGCTGTAAAGGGCAATATCAACGTGAGAGGAAAGCTCAATGTTTCGGGATCGATCACCGGAAATTCCAAGGCTTCCGAGGTATTTGCCGATTCCGCAAAGATCACAGGCGAGGTAATAAGCAAGGGAGCCGTTAAGGTAGGACAGGAGTCTGTTATCATCGGAAATATCACAGCAACCAGCGCAGTTATTGCAGGTGCGGTAAAGGGTGACATCGATGTACGGGGACCTGTGATACTCGATACCTCAGCAATAGTAATGGGCGACATCAAGTCAAAATCCGTTCAGATAAATAACGGAGCCGTAGTTGAGGGACACTGCTCGCAGTGCTATGCAGAAGTCAGTCCCACAACATTTTTTGATGATCTGAAAAATTCCGTCAAAGGCTGACGGAATACGGGGGGTGCATGAAAAGAGTTATGCTGAAGCTCTCCGGAGAAGCTCTCTCGGGAGAGAAAAAGACCGGTTTTGATGAGGATACTGTCCGTACCGTTGCAAAGGATGTATCCGCTCTGGTAAAGCAGGGCATGGAAGCAGGAATAGTTATCGGCGGAGGCAATTTCTGGAGAGGCAGGACCAGCGAGAGCATTGACAGGACGAAGGCCGACCAGATAGGGATGCTGGCTACGGTTATGAACTGTATCTATGTATCTGAGATATTCCGCTCGGAGGGGATGATGACCTCCATCCTTACGCCTTTTGAGATAGATGGCTTTACGAAGCTGTTCTCAAAGGACAGGGCAAATAAATACTTCTCGAAGGGACAGGTCGTTTTCTTCGCGGGAGGAACCGGTCATCCCTACTTTTCCACCGACACCGGAGTGGTTTTGCGTGCTATAGAAGTAGACGCGGATATGATACTTCTTGCTAAGGCTGTTGACGGAGTATATGACAGCGATCCCAAGAGCAATCCGGATGCCAGAAAATATAAAAGCCTCACTATAGAGGAGGTCATAGAAAAGAAGCTTCAGGTGGTGGATCTCACCGCATCAATAATGGCTATGGAAAACAGGATGCCGATGAGGGTGTTCCTGTTAAACGGTGAACACAGCATTATAAAGGCTGTTTCGGGAGATTTCGACGGTACAGAGGTTACCGTTTAATGAAAGGAGCGTGAGCAAAAGCCTATGTCAGACGAAAGGATCGCTAAATACGAGGACAAGATGCAGAAATCCCTTGAGAACCTTCAGGGAGAGCTTGCTTCCATAAGGGCCGGAAGGGCAAACCCCCATATACTCGACAAGATCAAGGTGGATTATTACGGAACTCCCACTGCTTTGCAGCAGGTAGGCAATGTTTCCGTTCCGGAAGCCAGGGTGATTATGATAAAGCCCTATGACAAAGGCCTCTTAAAGGATATCGAAAAGGCGCTTCAGGCATCTGATATCGGGATCAATCCCAATAATGACGGAACCGCTATCCGTCTTGTTTTTCCCGAGCTTACAGAGGACAGGAGAAAAGAGCTCTGCAAGGATGTAAAGAAGAAGGGCGAGGAATGTAAGGTTGCCGTCAGAAATATCAGGCGTGACGGTGTTGACCATTTGAAGAAGCTCGGAAAATCGGAGGATATTTCCGAAGATGTGATAAAGGATCTTCAGGATGAGCTTCAGAAGATTACGGATAAGTTCATAAAAAAGATCGATGAGGCCGGAGCTGAGAAAGAAAAGGAGATAATGACGGTTTGAACGTACCGCAGCATGTGGCAATTATCCTCGACGGTAACGGCCGGTGGGCGAAGTCCAAAGGGATGCCAAGAACCTTCGGCCATACACAGGGTGCGAAAAATGTGGAGAACATCTGCCGCATCGCCTGGAACAAGGGGATAAAGTATCTCACCGTATATGCATTTTCCACGGAGAACTGGTCCAGGCCCGGTGATGAAGTAAAGGCTCTTATGGATCTTTTACGTTCATATCTGAAGACCTGTAAGAATACTGCGGAAAAGAACCATATGCGGGTTCGGATAATCGGAGACAAGACCGGTCTCGCAGAGGATATTCAGAAAAGTATCCGGGAGCTGGAGGAATTCAGCAGGGATTTTGACGGGCTTAATTTTCAGATCGCCCTGAATTACGGAAGCCGTGATGAGATAGTGAGGGCGGTGAACACTATACTGGAAGAGAAGGAAAGGGGTATACTTTCCGGGGATACAGCTGTTACGGAGGAGCTGATAAGCTCTCATCTCGATACAGCGGGGATTCCCGATCCTGACCTCCTCATCAGAACAAGCGGAGAAATGAGGCTGTCGAATTATCTTCTCTGGCAGTGTGCCTATACTGAGTTCTATTTTACGGACGTACACTGGCCTGCTTTTACGGAAGAGGAGCTGGAAAAGGCTCTGGAGCACTATTCTTCGAGACAGAGGCGCTTTGGAAAGACCGGAGAACAGGTGGAATGAGTAAATGCTGAGAACAAGGGTATTTAGTGCCGTAGTGCTTGTAGCGATACTCGGTGCAGGGCTGTATTACGGGGGACTCCTGTGGTGGGTCCTTCTTCTTTTTATTTCCATTACAGGCTATAGCGAATTCTTAAGGGCCGTGAGGCGGATTCCCGCAGGGAAAGACTCTGCTAGTCTTTCTTCTGGGGGGATTTCCGAAAAAGAGCCTTTGTATGAGACAGCCCTGCCGGAAATAGCCGGGTATTTATGTACGGTAGGGTACTATGTGGTTATCCTTTTAAGCAGAAGATACGAATATATGTTATACACGGTCGTTATTTCGGTTGTGATATTTATGATATGCTTTGTTGCGCGTTATCCGGAATATGACAATGTACGGATAATAAGGAATTTCTTCGGCTTTCTTTATATTCCCTTTATGCTGTCCTTTCTTTATCTTTTGAGGCTTCGAGAGAACGGATTGACGGAGGTTTTACTGGTTGTAATATCCTCCTGGATCTGTGATACCTTTGCGTATTTTACCGGCAGGGCTTTCGGCAGGCATAAGCTGGCACCGGTGCTTTCGCCGAAAAAATCCGTGGAGGGAGCTGTCGGCGGCACACTGTTTGCTGCTCTGTTCGGCGGGATACTTGCACTTATTACCCACGGAAATATTGCTGTCTTCGCTGTGGTGGCAGGAGCCGGTGCTGTGGTTTCACAGTTCGGGGATCTCTTTGCCTCTGGCATAAAGAGGGATCAGGGAATAAAGGATTACGGAAAAGTGATACCGGGTCATGGCGGGATTCTTGACCGCTTTGACTCCATCATAATAACCGTACCGGTGATTTACATACTCTGCTGTACTATGAACTGAACATATCCTTCGATTCTTCGCTTCGCTCAGAATGACATAGCTGCACTCAGAATGACATAGCTGCGCTCAGAATGACATAGCTGCACTCGGAATGACACAATTATCAGGAGGCATATTTTGAAAAAACTAAGCATACTCGGGTCAACAGGTTCTATCGGAACCCAGACCCTGGATATAGTTGATGAACATCCTTCCTTCCTTTCTGTGGTATCCATTGCTGCCGGGAAAAATGTCTTTCTTATGGAGGAACAGATAAGGAAGTATAAGCCGGATATAGCCGCGCTTTATGACGAAAAGGCTGCAGAGGAGCTGAAAATAAAGACCGCCGATACCCCGGTAAAGGTGCTTTCCGGTATGGACGGTATTATGGAGGCAGCATCCGCCGACTCCGATATCACTGTGGGAGCAATGGTGGGAATGATAGGGATAAGGCCAACACGTGCGGCTATAAGAGCCGGTCACGATATTGCACTTGCAAATAAGGAAACCCTTGTTACAGCCGGACATATCATTACAAGGGAGGCTAATGAAAACGGAGTCAGGCTCCTTCCGGTGGATTCGGAGCATTCAGCCATATTCCAGTCCCTGAACGGAGAAAAGCATTCTGCTGTGGAAAAGATTCTTCTGACAGCAAGCGGCGGCCCCTTCCGGGGCAAGAGTCCGGATGAGCTTGAAGATATGACCGCCGAAAAGGCACTGAAGCACCCGAACTGGGACATGGGACCGAAGGTTACCATAGACTCTTCAACTCTTGTAAATAAGGGACTGGAGGTTATGGAGGCCCACTGGCTGTTTGATGTGGATTATGATAATATCGAGGTTCTGATCCACCCCCAGAGCATAGTCCATTCCGGGGTTCAGTTTAAGGACGGAGCGGTTATAGCGGAGCTTGGGGTTCCGGATATGCATCTTCCGATCCAGTATGCCCTGTTTTACCCTGAGAGAAAGAGCCTGAAAATGGAGAGGCTGGATCTTTTCAGGATAGGAAGCCTGACCTTTGAAAGACCCGATATGAAAACCTTCAGGGGGCTTGAGCTGGCTCTGAGGGCTGCAAGAGCAGGCGGAATCATGCCTACGGTTTTCAATGCTGCAAATGAGGAAGCAGTGAAGCTCTTCCTTAAGGGCGAGATAAAGTATCCGGAAATAGCGGAAAAGATAGAACAGGCTATGGAGAGGCACATAAACATTCCGGATCCCGGCCTTGACAGGATTTTTGAATGTGAAAAGGAAACAAGAGAGAGGTTTTTGTAGATTAAATGCGGTTTATCCTGTTTTTCATTATCATTGCGGTGCTGATCATTGTCCACGAAGGCGGACACTTCATTATCGGGAAAAAGAGCGGCATCGGTGTAGAGGAATTCAATATCGGCTTCGGTCCTGTGATATTCAGCCGGATACACAACAAAACGAAATACAGTCTGAGGCTACTGCCCTTAGGGGGAAATTGCGTTTTTGAGGGCTTTGACGGGGAGGAATCTGACAGTCCCACATCATTTATCAATTCCCCGGTATGGGCAAGGCTTTCAACCGTTGCTGCCGGACCCTTTATGAATTTTGTTCTGGCTTTTTTTCTTTCACTTTTTGTTATCGGAAGCATAGGCTATGACAGGCCGGTGGTTTCCGATGTTATGGAGGGCTTTCCCGCTCAGGATGCAGGTCTTATGGAGGGGGACGAGATAGTCTCGATAAACGGAAGGAAAATGGTCATTTACCGTGATATCAGCATGTATATTCTTTTCCACGAGGGAGAGAATATGAATGTCCGTTACAAACGGGACGGGCTTTTATATGAAACTGTCATTATTCCCCGTTATGACAGCGGTTCCGGGAGATACCTCCTCGGTATCTTCGGCGGGGAAAGACAGAAGGGGAATGCCCTTTTAACCGTCCGCTACAGTCTTTCAGAGGTCAGATACTGGATCGAAATGACCGTCTATAGCATTGCCGGTGTATTTAAGAAAGGTGCAGAGCTTGACGATCTGGCTGGACCGGTGGGAGTCGCCGGAGTTGTCGGCGATGTGTACGAGGAATCAAAGCCGGAGGGGCTTTTCGTCGTATGGCTTAATATGCTTCAGCTTACCATTCTTTTAAGTGCAGATCTGGGGGTTATGAATCTCCTTCCATTCCCGGCTCTGGACGGTGGAAGACTGGTATTTCTGCTGATCGAAGCTCTGACCGGAAAGGGCGTAAATAAAAAGATAGAGGCAGGCTTCCACTTTTTCGGAATGTGCTGTCTTCTTATACTTATGATGTGCGTTATGTATAATGACATTTCGCGGATTTTCGGGAAATAGACCCCGGGAAAGTCCGCCGCTCTGCCGGGGAAAAGCCGGGGAAAAGCCCGAAAAAAGCCCGGAAAAAAAGCCGGAAAAAAAGACGCTGAAAGCTCTTGACAAAAATCCGGGGGCGTTTTATCATTTCTTTCACAACGTTTTTCTGATTATTGATCTGATGTTTCTATGGGCGTTCGCCCGTAAAAACCCGTTGTATTTTCGATGAAATAAGGAGCTGTTCATAAATAATTTTAAAGTTTGACGCAGGACAGGCGTTCAAAGGCTTACGATACGGAAGCTTTTATTTTTGCATAAGGAGAGTGTGCTTTGATTATCGGTGAAAAGTACAGATTGATCCGTCCGCTGAAAAAGGGAGGGATGAGTACAGTCTATCTGGCAGAGGATCTGAGACTGCATATGAAATGGGCGATAAAGGTCATAAGCTGTGATGAGCCCTATCTTACGGATGCAGTGATATCGGAAGCGAATGTTCTCCGGAGCATTAAGCATATAAATCTCGTCCGCATTACCGATATCTTTAAGTGGGAGGATAAGGCCTGTCTGGTAATGGAGTATGTGGAGGGAAAGAATCTTTCTGACCTTATACGTGCTAATCCGGAGCTCGCCGAAAGAAATGCCTGCGATTTTTCCCTGCAGCTTATGAGAGCGCTGAAGGCACTGCATGAGAGAAAGAATCCGGTGATCTACAGGGATATGAAGCCGGAGAACATTATGGTGAGACCGGATCTCACAGTGTGCCTTATTGATTTCGGAACATCAAAGAAGTATGAAAAGGGCGGAGAGGATTCCGTGTCACTCGGAACGAGACGTTATGCAGCTCCGGAACAGCTTAAGGGAATAACGGATGTAAGATCGGATATCTATTCACTGGGAAAAACAATGGAGAGAATGGCCGGCGACAGCAGGAACAGGGCGCTCAGGGCAGTGATAAAAAAGGCCGTAAATCCGGAACCCGGTAAAAGATACCAGACCGTGGACAGTATGGAAAAGGATCTAAAGAGGCGTATGGGATTCGGAAGGAGGCTTCTTGCTTTCTCAGTGGTTACGGTCTGCCTCCTTATAGTAGCTTCGGCCCTATACTACGGCTATCTGCAGAAACAGAAAAACGTACTCGTGGCGGATGCTTACAGGAAAACCGTGGAAGAGGGAAATGAAGCAATGTATGACGGAGATCTGAGTCTTGCGGAAAAGTATTATACCCGGGCTATTGTTGAGATAAACGGCTATGAGCATGAAGCCTACCTGAGGCTCCTTAAGCTGTACAGAAAGGCGGGTGTACCTCTGGATGGGCTTGACAGGATGGACGGGTATATAGGCTCCGGCTACGGAGATACGGATAAAATGAATGATCTCCTGTTTGAATGCGGTCTCACGGCTTTTGAGGATCTAAGGGATTTTAAGAAAGCGGCCTCCTATTTTTCCGGGATAGACAGAAAGGAATACCCGGAAACAGAATATCTTCTGAACATTTCTGATTATCTTTCTTCATTCGACAAAGAACCGTTATTTTACCTTAGAAATATGAGAGACTTCCGGGATTATACGGACAGAGTGGCGGAAACCGGGAGAAGGATCAAAAGTAAGCTGATATTCACTGATATGTGTCTTATCCTTTCGGAGGAGGCAGGAAGGAAAAGGGACAGAGACAGTAGTAAGGAGGTCTCTGCTGTTCTGACAGAGGGTTACTGTCAGGGGAAGGAATTGATGAAATTACTGGAGGACAATACTTACGGGGAGGAATATGAGAGACAGTCATTAAATATGATGTCTGCCATATGCAGGCTTCTCGGAGAGAAATATCCGGAAAAGAGGCGCGAATACTTTAAGGAAGCCCTCTCCTATATGGGTATGGCGGATCTTCTTGAGGAGGGGGAATGCGAGCCCGGGAGGTACACTGCTATGGCAAAGCTGTATCAGGGTATAGGTGATGACAGGAATGCCTGCTTATTCTACAAAAAGGCGGAAAGCTCCGGCGAGGGGGCAAACGCTTATACGGAGCATATGAAATATCTGGAATCAAAGAAAAGATATGGGGAGCTCTTAAAGGTATATAAGGATTCCCTGAGTGTGGACGGGATACAGGAAACAAAGGAATTCCAGAAGCTTACAAAGAATATGGAAAATATGGAGCTTTTGAAGGGATAAGGGAAGTTCGGAAAGGAGAGATACAGACAAATTATGAAAGCAGGAAAAACATTGATAAGAAGGTGGATATTGTTTACCCTTACGGTCTTTTTACTGTTCATACCGGATATCCTTTTTGTGGAGACTGCCTTTTCGAAGGACTGCTGCAGCGTAACCGATATAGCAGGTAATGACGTAAAAACAGACGAAAAGGGAAGGTATCTCGCCACCTCGGATATTATTTTCAGGTTTTTTGATATCAGTGAACCGGAGGCTGTAAGGAACGGTGACTCAAGCTGGGTCTTCTGCGAAGCGGAACATATTGACGGCAGGGAGATATACACTCCGGTCCACGAAAGCTACAGACTGGACCTGAAGGAGGATAAGGAGATCTGCTTTGTATGGCTTGACAGGATAAGCGGAGAAACCGTAAAGGATAAGAGCCTGCCGGATAGCTTTACTATACTGTACAGAGGAAAGGAGGAGCTTCTTCCTTCGGCAGAGTTCAGATACGAAAAAATGAACGGGGAAGAGGAGATTATATTAAGCGGAAGCGCTCCGGTATTAAAGATCACTTCGCCTCCGGAGATACGTTCATATCTGTATGTGGAAAAAAACGGAGAGGAGCAGAGAAGCGAAATAGAAGGGGAGGTACAGGAATTTGTTTTTGATGAGGGAGAATACAACCTGTCGCTAAGGGCAGTGGACGGCTGGGGTATCGAAACAGAGGTGCCTCTGGATACGGAGCACTTCATATACGATAAGAGCTGCCCGGTTATCAAAAATGTATCTGTCAAAGCCTCCGGAGAAAAGAGCCGTAAGGAGGGGGATAGCTTTATGTCGGTCGGATCTGTTCTGATAACCCCTGAAGCAGAGGATAATCTGTCCGGAATCGATCACTATATCTTCCATGTGGTGAATTCCATAAAGATGAGCGAATATGAGGCATACGGCGACAGTCTGAGGCTTTCGCCCTGCTTTAAGGGAATAGTATCGGTGCGATCAATTGACAGAGCCGGAAATATTTCGGGAGAGGTGGTAACCCCGGTGATATTGATAGACAACAGGGCTCCGGTACTAAAGAACAGGGTGATTAAGGCGGAAAAGAAGGGAAAAACCGGATTAAGGCTTAGCTTTGATGCTGAGGACAGTCTTTCCGGATTAAGAAAGCTTTCACTGTTCCTGAACGGAAAGGACATAGGAGAAGCAGAGTTTAACGGGGACAGGAAGGGAAGTATAGAAAGCAGTGTAAAGGCTGAAAAGCTGAAGGAAGGAGAAAACAGCCTGAGGCTAGAAGCAGAGGACATACTTAGTAATAAAGCATCCTATGATTTTAAAATTGAAATGGAGGATGAAAGAGAAAAAGATACGGACAGGGAAAGGGATAGGGATAGGGAATATGATGAGATCCCCGATATGTACCTGAGAGGCTTTGAGAATTTCCAGAAAACAGAAGGAAATGTGCGGATAGAAGCGGGAGTCGGGAACTCTTTTCCGGATGAAGGCAGGGTCTTTATCGAAAGACATGACAAAAACGGGGAGCTTTCCAATGTATATGAGTCGGAGCCCGGGGAGATCGAGATCAAAGACGAAGGAAATTATGTGGTTCATTATGAGATAGAGGACAGGGGTAATATTTATGAGGAATACGGGTATTTCACGATTGACCGCTCCTCTCCGGTGGTGGAGAGCCTTAAAGATATCGACAGAAAGACCTTCAGCTCTTTCTCCGTTGATTCCGATCCTCTGAACTCTATCGAGGATTACACCTATGTAAATGGCAGGATGACTCTTTCCGGACGGGAATATGACGGTCACGAAATAAGGGAGAGCGGGAAATATATCCTTAAAATCAGCGCAACCGATGAGCTTGGACACAGTACGGAGGAAAGTGCGGAATTCCTGATTGAGAATAACGACGGCAAAAAGAAGGTGCTGTCCGGAAATAAGCAGGAAAAATCAAGTGTTTCAGGTGATTCTCTGCCTGAAGACAGTATTTCGTACAATAAGGAAGGGCGTACGCTGAGCGGGAATAAAAAGAAAAAAAAGAAGGGAGAAGAGATAAGCGGCAGGGATATTTATTTCATAGAGGAAAAAATATCGGAAAACTCAATAAGTGAAAACCACGCGGGCCCGTCAAAGGGAGGAAGGGAGAAGACAATATACAGAAGAGAAGCGACGGTCATTCCGTTAATACTTTCTGCGGCGTTGTTTCTCCTTGTTGTCGGAATGCTGATCTTAGTCATAAATCCTGCAATGGAAAGAAACGGGATTGAATGATATAATGATACAAACGCCAAAAGTCCAAATGGCGTTTGAACTTGTTCAAAAAGCCATTTGACTTTGGGCGTTAAACAACACGAGCAAGTAGCAATTTACGTAGTAAATTAGCGGATTGCGAGTGTTGTAGAATTGCGAGAGTTGCTGAAAGCAACGGAG
>CADCQV010000060.1 GCA_902803625.1 uncultured Lachnospiraceae bacterium | reverse complement strand
TATGTGCCCGAGCCTTATCCAGCAGCCTGAGATATCGGAGCCGACAGAGAGTGCGAATTCCAGAAGGGTACGGGCTTCATCCCTGAAACCTTTCTCCAGGTAGGCTTCGGACAGTCTGTCAAGGGTACGGCAGAGGGTAAGATAACGCTGATCCGCACGTGAGAGCTCCTCCATATTTTTGTTTCCGTAGGACATCCGTATATCAGTATTGCTGATACCCGACAGATTCAGAACCTCTTCTTTTGTGAGATTCTCCAAAGTTTTCTGATACTCCTTGATTGACGGATCATCTGTGCTAATATGAACAGGCAGATTTTCGGGGAACCTTACGTAATCAAGGTCCTTAATGGATCTCGCAGGAGCTCTGTATGATTCACGTTCCCTCTGCCAGAATTCCTCGTTTATCTTTTTGGAACGGGCGTTGCTCCTCCGTATGGCATTATTAATGATAAGTCCCATCAGGACGACGCTTGTCAAAGTAAGGAGTTTCATCTATAATCTGTATAAATTATGCGGAAAACAACAAAAAACCGCTATATCTTGTAGGAGCCTTAAATGAATTTCTTCAAGTTTTTCAATCACAGAAACCGCAAAGCCATCGCTTCCGCAATAGTGATCGTACTGATCGTTGCGATGATATTGATGTTCCTGCCCGGTAATTGATTATAACACAGTCGCGGAGCAAAGAGGATAAAATGAAAAAAATAATATATATACTGCTTTCCGCCTTTATTCTCCTTATCCTCACCGTCTGTCCGGCATTTGCCGCGGAAGAAGGCGCTGTGATAAAGGAAGGCGTTTTTGCGGGACCGGTGGAGCTTTCGGGAATGACGGAGAGCGAAGCGGAGAGCGCAGTAGACAGCTACATAGAGGGATTGAAAAATGCGGAGCTCTCTCTGACATGCGTAAGCGGGAATACAGTGTCGGTAAAGGTATCGGAATTCGGTATTTCCTGGGGAAACAGGGATATCATCCCGGATGCCGTGTCTCTGGGAAGGTCGGGAAATGTAATCAAAAGGTTCAAGGATCTTTCCGACCTGAAAAAGCATAAAAAGAAATATGATCTGGAGCTCGTAATAGATGACGAAGCCGTGAGAAAGGTCGTCGGGGAAAGCTGTACCGTCTACGACACGAAGCCGAAGAATGCAGAGCTTATCCCGGGGGACGGCGGAAGCTTTACCATTATAGAGGGAGAAGACGGCCATGCCGTAAACGTTGATTCATCTGTGGCGGCGGTTGAGGATTATCTCAATGGGGAGCTTACGGAGGACGGCGGGACCGTGGATCTGGTGGTTGACACGGTAAAGCCGAGAGGGGATACCGAGACCCTTTCAAAAATAAAGGACAAGCTGGGAAGCTACACTACAAAGTATGAGACCAGTGGTGCCGACAGATGCGCCAATATTGCAACCGGCTGCAGGCATATTAACGGAACCCTGCTATATCCCGGGGAGCAGTTTTCGGTATATGAGCACGTGAGTCCCTTTACAGAGGAAAACGGATACCACCTGGCAGGGTCGTATCTGAACGGTCTGGTTGTGGAATCCCTGGGCGGCGGTATCTGTCAGGTTTCAACGACACTTTATCAGGCGGTACTGAGGGCAGAGCTAAAGGTGGATGAGAGAAGCAACCACTCCATGGTCGTGGATTATGTTCCGCACGGAGGCGATGCCGCCATAGCGGGAACCGCCAAGGACTTTAAGTTTACCAACAGTACGCCCTATCCCATATATATAGCGGGACAGACCGGAGGAAAGGCCATAAGCTTCACAATATACGGAGTGGAGACACGTGACATGAGCAGGCGCAGCCTTGACTTTGAGAGCGTGGAGCTTTCAAAGGAGGAGCCGGGACCGGATAAGGTCATCGGAGATTCTTCAGCGCCCGCAGGCTCCGTACATACCCAGTCGGCGCATACGGGGTACCGCTGCGAATTCTGGAAGATCATAAAGGAAGACGGGAACGAGGTATCCAGAGAGAAGATAAGCACCAGTACATATAAGGCGGTGCCAAGGATAATCACCATAGGAACGGGGACAGATAATGCCGTTACAAAGGCAGCTCTGGATAACGCCATAGCCACACAGAATCCGGATTACGCAAAGGCTGTGGCAGCATCCGTGGGTCTTGACGGCGGAGCCGGTGCTCTTATGGAGCAGCAGATGAATGCCGCCGCAGCGGGAGTGGCAGTGGATGAGGCGGCAGGAGCTGAGGAGGAACAGGCTGTTCAGCAGGCAGAGCCGCAGGAGGAGCATCATGAAGAGCAGCAACAGCCTCAGCAGGAATACCACGCAGAGGATGAGGAAGAGCCTGACGGCTGAGACCATAGTTCTTACGAAATGGATAGGACTGAATGGTAGCAGCATAATAGCCCGTAAAAGGGAGAAGGAGCTCCTGACAGGCTTTTCTCCCTGCTTTATTGATACGGTAAAGGACTTTGACGGTCTCCTGTCCACGGATATCGAGGAGAGTCTGGTCTCCGTGTACGGAACGGATTATTTCGGAGAAGTAAGCGGAGGCGGGATATACGGCGCACTGTGGGAAATGGCCGATTCTCTCGGCACCGGGATCGATGTTTATCTGAAGGATATTCCCGTAAAGCAGGAAACTATCGAGATCGCGAATTTTTTTGATCTGGATCCCTACTGCCTGTTGTCACGCGGAGCCTGTCTTTTCGTAACGGACAGGGGATATGAGCTTATGAGGGCACTGGATGAAAAGGGGATTAATTCTGCACTCATCGGTATCATTACAGACAGTAAGGACCGTGTTGTGATTAATCAGGGCAGCAGAAGGTTTCTGACACCCCGGTATGAGGATCCGATACTGTCATTCTGAGTGAAGACCATTATGTCGATAAAGATACTGCATAGCTTTACATTAGAAACTTGAAAGGAGCGGCATAGCAGGTAATGGATAAAAATGAAAGCCGTATCAGGATACTGAAGGCGATAGAGCACGAAGCCAGGGTGGATATTTCCGAGCTGGCGGTGCGCCTCGGGATGGAGCAGACCGAGATACTGAATGAAATGAATGAGATGGAAAAAGAGGGCATTATCTGCGGATACCTGACCCTTGTGGACTGGGACAAGACCGATGAGCAGACGGTAACGGCTCTTATCGAGGTCAGATGCACTCCCCAGAGAGGCCAGGGCTTTGATGTGGTAGCTGAGCGTATCTACAAATTCGCCGAGGTGAACAGTGTCTATCTTATTTCCGGAGGCTTTGATCTTCTTATCACCATAGAGGGGAGAACCTTAAAGGAGATATCAAGGTTTGTCACGGAAAAGCTTTCCGCCCAGGAAGCCGTGCTTTCCTGTGCGACCCATTTCATCCTCAGACGGTATAAGGATCATGGCACCATACTTGCCAAAAAGTACGAAGATGAAAGGCAGCTGATATCACCATGACAGATCCTATCTCAAAAAGAGTTACGGAGTTAAAGCCCTCCGGTATCAGGAAATTCTTTGACATAGTAAATGAGATGAAGGATGCCATTTCTCTCGGTGTGGGTGAGCCTGACTTTGATACACCCTGGCATATCAGGGATGAGGGCATTTATTCCCTGGAGAAGGGCAGGACCTTCTATACATCAAATTCCGGATTAAAGGAGCTCAGGAGCGAGATATCAAAATACGTGGACTCTTCCCAGGGCATAAAATATGATCCGGATAAGGAGGTCCTTATAACGGTTGGAGGATCGGAGGCCATTGATCTTGCCTGCCGGGCGCTTCTCGATCCCGGGGATGAGGTCATCGTTCCGGAGCCCAGCTACGTTTCCTATATTCCCTGCGCCGTAATGGCAGGGGGGAAGCCGGTGGTCATAAACCTTAAGGAGAAAAATGAATTCCGTCTGCAGCCGGAAGAACTTATTGCGGCCATAACCCCGAAAACCAAGCTTCTGGTACTTCCCTATCCCAACAATCCCACCGGGGCTATCCTGGAGGAGGAGGATCTAAGGAAGCTTACGGATATCATCATCAAAAACGATATTTATGTGATAAGTGACGAGATCTATTCCGAGCTGTCATATAAGGAAAGGCATGTGAGCATCATTTCCCTTCCGGGGATGAAGGAGAGAACTGTTTACATCAACGGCTTCTCAAAGGCCTACGCCATGACGGGGTGGAGGCTCGGCTATGCCTGCGCACCGTCCAATATATGCAGCCAGATGACCAAGCTTCACCAGTTCTGCATTATGTGTGCCCCTACCACCAGTCAGTATGCGGCAATAGAAGCCCTGAGGCATGGTGCGGGTGATGTGGCCGAAATGAGGGAGGCTTATAATGAACGCCGCCGCTTCCTGATGCATGAATTCAGGGAGATGGGACTCAAATGCTTCGAGCCCTACGGCGCCTTCTATGTATTTCCCTGTATCAGTGAGTACGGGATGAGCAGCGAGGAATTCTGTACGGAGCTTCTGAAGAAAAAGAAGGTTGCACTGGTTCCGGGTACTGCTTTCGGAGAATGCGGAGAGGGCTTTGTACGTATCTCCTATGCCTATTCCATTGATAATCTGAAGACTGCTCTTAACAGGATAAGGGAATTCCTGGAGGAGCTTAAAAACCCAAAGTAAGAGGAGGGATCCTGCCTTGAAGATGCGGAGAACGCTTTATCTGAAGTTTCTCCTGATATATGTGCTCTTCGGCATAGCAGCGGTAACGGTTATCGCAACTTTTACCAGCCGCAGAACCCTGCAGCACCTGACGGACAGAACCGCTGCATCCCTGTACAGGGAAGCAAGCCTGATCGCATCCAACTACGCGGTGCAGATTTACGACAAGGATGAGAGCGCAAAGGTCAGGGCAGAGATGCAGCTAAAGGCTATCGACACCTATATTTCCGCGGAGATCTGGATCATAAACAATTCCGGGAAGGTCCTCTTTGATTCCAGGCAGAAAATCGATAATCATAAAGCCCCCGTATACAGCAGCTTTAATCCCGCGGTATCCGGCGGCTTCTATATGACGGGGGATTTCTACGGTGCGTTCAATGAGGAGGCACTGAGCGTCTTTTCCCCTATTACCTCAAATTTCAAGGTGATAGGCTATGTGGTGATCCACCAGTCAATGAAATCAATAATCGCTTCCAGAAATGAGATATTGAATATCATGTACCTGACCATGGGGGTCATACTTCTTTTGTCCCTTATGATCCTTTTGGCCTTTACGGTCTTTGTATATAATCCTCTGAATAAGATCACTGTTGCAGCTGAGGAATATGCCAAGGGCAATATGACCTACAGCTCCAATGAGAGCCACCGCCGTGATGAAATGGGATATCTTGCGGGAACTCTTGAATATATGGCAAGCGAGATCGCAAGATCCGAGGAAAACCAGAAGAAGTTCATAGCCAATGTTTCACATGACTTCCGCTCGCCCCTTACCTCCATAAAAGGGTATTTAACCGCCATGCTGGACGGAACCATACCGGCGGATATGCATGAGAAGTATATCTCCATCGTGTCAAATGAAACCGACAGGCTTACCAAGCTCACCAATGGTCTTCTGGAGCTCAATACCCTGTCAAGCAAGGGCTCTATGGTGCTGGAAAATACGGATTTTGATATCAATTCGGTCATAAAAAGGACTGCGGAGACCTTCGGGGGAACCTGTACCGAGAAGAAGATAAATATCGAGCTGGTACTTACCGGAAAGAAGCTTTTCGTGAATGCCGATATGAGCAAGATACAGCAGGTACTGTATAATCTTCTGGATAACGCCATCAAATTTTCACACACAAATTCAATAATAAAGATAGAGACTACCGAAAAAGGGGAAAAGATCTTCGTATCAGTCAAGGATCACGGTATAGGTATACCGAAGGAGTCTATCGGGAAGATATTTGACAGATTCTATAAAACCGATTCCTCCAGAGGAAAGGATAAGAAGGGAACAGGTCTGGGACTTTCCATAGTAAAGGAGATAATACAGGCCCACAATGAGAACATAAACGTGATATCCACCGAGGGCGTGGGTACTGAATTTATTTTCACGCTCCCGAAGAGCAGGGAGGAATGAGCGCATTTCTTTTTAGATGAAGGTGACGGTTCAGAATACGAAGGGCTATGAAGAGATAAATCTGCGGGAAAGAGGAGAGGATAATGAAATACGGAAATATAAAGTATAATGACATAGCAAACGGTGCAGGGGTCAGGACGACACTTTTTGTCTCGGGCTGCACCCATCACTGCCGGGAATGCTTCCAGCCGGAAACCTGGGATTTTGATTTCGGGGAGGAATTTACCGAAGAGGTCGAGGATGAGATAATAGAGTCGCTTAAGGACGACTTTGTGGAGGGACTCACTCTTCTCGGGGGAGAACCCTTTGAGCCTTCCAATCAGAAGGCACTCAGACCCTTTCTCCAGAGGGTTCGTAAAGAGGTACCGGAGAAAGACATATGGTCCTTCTCGGGCTACACCTGGGAGGAGCTTATCGATCCGGAAAACAGGCGCTGCCACACCGGGGATACCCTGCCTATATTAAATATGCTGGATGTTCTGGTGGACGGCGAGTTTCATATAGAGGAGAAAAACCTGGGTCTGCGCTTCAGGGGAAGCGCCAACCAGAGGGTGCTGGATGTGAAAAGATCGCTCGAGTCAGGTGAGGCTGTGCTGTCGAAGTACAATGACAGGGAAAAGATCGGGGCCCCGTTGTCCTGAGGAACACAGCGGAATTCAAATTGTACTTCTTTTAGTACAAAAATATTATTAAAATTCCTAAAGTAAAAGGAAAAAAGTCCGATAAACTAATTGTAAACGGAAATAACCGCGGCACGGATGCTGCGGGAGCAGACGACAGGGAAAGGAGGAGTCGAAAATGCGCATAGATCCATTATCAACCATTCAGAACGTATACGGAACACAGCCGAAAAGGAAGACGGCAGCCGTATCAAAGACGGGTTACGGAAGAGATGCTGTTGAAATATCAAGTCTCGGAAAGAGTTTTAATATAGCTAAGCAGGCCGTAAAGAATGCAGATGATATCCGTCTGGAGAAAACGGCTCCGTTAAAGGAACAGATCAAGGCCGGCACGTATGATGTATCCGGCGAGAGCTTTGCTGATAAGCTCATGGAGAAGCTCGGACTCTGAGGTCCGGATCAATGAGAGGTAGTTTCAGTTGGCCAGTTTAATGGAAGAACTGATCCGCACATTAGAGGCGGAAGAAGAAAAATATAAGGACCTTCTCGAACTATCAAAAAAGAAAACCCCCGTCATTATAGAAGGGGATATTCAGAAACTTCAAAAAATCACGGATGAGGAACAGAAATTAGTCGACGAGGTATCCATAATGGAGCAGAATCGGCTGACGGTGATGGGAGACATCGCCAATGTGCTTAACACGGATGTTGAGTCTTTGAAGCTTTCGTATCTCGAAGAGGTACTCGGGAAAAGACCAAAGGAACGTGAGGGTTTGGCCCGCGTTCACGACCGGCTCAAAGCCACAATCGGTGAGCTGATGGTGATCAATAACCAGAACCGCGAACTGATCCGTCAATCCCTGGACATGATTGATTTTAATCTGTCGCTGGCGAAGGCCATGAGGACAGCACCGGAAACGGGAAATTACACGAAGAACGCAGCAAATGCGGGAAGCGTGCTTGGAAGTGCTCAGGGCGGCTTTGATGCCAAACAGTAAAGGCGTAATGCCGGAAAGGACTGTTTTAAGGTGATCATATGCCGCTTATGAGCGCTCTTTATGTTGGGGCATCGGGTTTACAGACAATCCAGAATGCGCTCAATACAACAGCACATAACCTTGCAAACGTAAATACCACAGGATATACGAGACAGCAGGTATATCAGGGCAACAGGGAGCTTATCAAGATAGGCGAGTCTTACAATAATACCCTGCAGTCCGGTCTCGGTGTGGCTTATACGGATGTGCGTGCTGTAAGGGATGAGTTTCTTGACAGCCAGTTCAGGACAGAATCAGGCAGATCTGCCTACTATTCCACAAGCTATGAAGTAGTACAGGAAATAAATACCCTGTTCGGAGAGACAGAGGGAACGGAATTTCAGACCTCTCTTCAGAATCTGCGTGATTCTCTGGAGAATCTGGCAAAATCTCCGGCGGATGCCACGGTACAGGCGGCTCTTGTCAGCACCGCATCCCAGTTCCTGGACAGAGCCAATGCCGTATATACGGACCTGCAGACCTATCAGGGAAACCTGAATCAGCAGATAAAGGACCAGGTCGACAAGATAAATGAATACGCAGAGAATATAGCAAAGCTCAATCTGGAGATCACCAAGTATGAGGTTACCGGAATAGAAAGCCCCAATGACCTCCGTGATGCAAGGGATCAGCTTCTGGACGAGCTTTCAGCCTATGGAAAGATCACTTACAGGGAAGATCTCTACGGCCGGGTGAAGGTGTTCTTCGAGGGAGTGACTCTCGTAGATGAGGATACAACCAATCCCATGGAGGCCAAGGTCCTGAATGGAGACGAGGACAGCGGCTTCGTGACTCCCGTATGGACTCGTTACAATGACCAGGCGGTCTTCAATGACATTCAGCCCATAAATGCAGACATAGGTTCGGATAACGGCTCCCTGAAGGCCCTGTATTTCTCAAGGGGAAATCAGTACGGAACCTGGAGGGATATACAGCCGGAGACATATGACAAGACTCTGAATCCCGATACCGGGTACGATGCATATTACGAGCCGGGAAAGACCTCCTTTACGGGACCTCAGGACTTCAATATTTCCGAGATACAGGCGGAATTTGACAATCTTATCCATAATATAGTCACTAAAATAAACGATATCCTGACAGATAATAATACCAACAAGTCTCCGGAGCTTTTTACCAGAATAACGACACATAATACTGAGACAAAGTCGGATTATACCACCGATATGCCCAGCAGTGCTGTGGAGGCAATAGAGCTGGACAAGAGCATTGACGGCAAAAGACATATCAATGCCACCTACACCACTGCAAACCTTATGATAAACAAGGAGCTTCTGCGGCAGCCCACTCTTATTTCAAACGGTTTTCTTAAGAGCGATCAGACTGTGGATTATGATAAAGCCAAGGAGCTTGCGGATCTTTTCTCCACGGAAAAGAGCACGCTGAATCCCAATACAGTCACACAATTCGCATTTGAAGACTACTATATAGAGATCGTTAACCAGTATGCCAATGTGGGAAATACCTACAGAAGCCTGACCCAGGGACAGGAAGCCGCGGTGCTTTCCATAGAGAACTCCAGACAGCAGGTGGTGGGTGTTTCGGATAATGAAGAGCTCACAAAGATGATAAGGTTCCAGAACGCATACAACGCCAGCAGCCGTTACATAAATACAGTAAACAGCATGCTGGACACACTGCTTACATCACTGACCTGACAACCGGGGGAAGATCCTTCGGGCTAAAGCCCTCAGGATTTGTCGTCAGTCCGAAGGACTGATGTCACGGCGACATCTTTGAGCGATAGCGAAAAGATGTTGGTTGTAGAGGATCTCAGTACGACATAGGAGGCAAAATGGGTACATCACAATTTTTCGGTCTTATGATCGGATATTCCGGATTAACTGCATATCAGGCCGCTGAAAACACGGTGGCAAATAACGTTGCGAACGTTGAGACCGAGGGTTATACAAAGCAGTATACCGCCAGAAAAGCTTCGGATGCTCTCCGTACCTACACCTCCTACGGCATGCAGGGAACAGGCGTTACGGTGACCGGGGTAGAGCAGTCCAGAAATCTTTTCCTGGACAGCAAATACCGTGCCAATGAAGCCGACGTGGGACGTTATGAGACTCATGAGAGCCATATGATAAGGATAGAGAAGTATTTTGAGGACAGCAGCACCGTAAACGGCTTCTCTACGATTTTCAATAAATTCAACGCGGCTCTGGAGGAGCTCGACAAGAATCCGGGTCAGACCTCGACAAGGACCGCATTTCTTGGAGCTGCCCAGACAATGGCAGAGTATTTCAGGAATATGTCCGCAAACCTTAAGGCAGAGCAGGAATCCATAAACGGTGAAGTAAAGACCACAGTTGAGAGGATAAACACCATAGCGGAGGAAGTGGCCGCTCTGAATAAACAGATAAATCTCATAGAGCTTTCCGGACCGAAGGCTAATGAACTCCGTGATAAGCGGGCTCTTTTGGTGGATGAGCTTTCAAAGATAGTTGACGTGGAGGTGTCTGAGGTACCTGTCCTTAATGAGGCTGATAATAACAAGCCCACCGGGGCTAACCGCTTTACCGTGAAGATCAGTAACGGAAATACTCTGGTAAGCAACTACGACTTCAACACCCTGGAGCTTATCGGGCGCAAGCCGGAGGAAAGATACAATCAGTCCGATGCTGACGGTCTCTACGATATCCGATGGAAGGAGACCCTTTCCCCTTTTAATCCGCTGGCAGATAACCTCTCGGGAAGCCTGAAGGCACTTATGGAGCTCAGAGACGGGAATAATAATGAGAACCTGAGCGGTGTAAAATCAGCCCTATATCCGAATGACGGGTTTAAGGGATATGACGCCGTGGAAAACAGTGTAAAGTTTCAGACCAGCACCGTAAAGGCGGACAACCTAGAGGAAGCACTTTCCAAGTTCAATATACCTCAGAACGGAACGATCAACGTAAGCGGAGTAAACTATACCTATTCTGACTGGAGTGTTGAAGGCCAAAAAAACGGGGATGCTTATGAACTGACACTCGTATTCAAAAATATCAAAAATGACACGGGAGGCAACGGTCTGAAAACAACTCCCGCCCTGGGAGCAGATGTGGAGATCGGGGCAGCCGTGGATTATCAGGGCATACCTTATTACCAGAGCCAGATGAACCAGTGGGTACGCCAGTTTGCATACAGATTCAATAAGATAGAGAAAACCGGACAGGATCTGAACGGCGATGATATGACCACTTCTTTCTTTCAATGGAAGGATGAGAATAAGAGCGGTCTTCAGGAGTTCGATGAGGATTACGGCAATCCGGAAGAATTCAATACAGCCGAGCGTACCACCGCAGGACCGTACCATTACTATTTCCTTACGGGGGAAAACCTTTTTGTAAATGAGAATATCATAAAGGATCCACGGCTTATGAGCACAACGGCAAAGGACGGAGATGTGGATACGGATGCGTCTGATGTGGTGGATGAGCTCCTAAAGATAAAGGATAATAAATCGGTAATGGAATTCAGGGGCTGTACCTCTGCAGAATTCCTGACCTGTATACTTTCGGACATCTCCTTGAATTCAATGAGTGCAAAGACCTTTAAGACCAACAGCGGTAATATCAGAGCCGCGATCCAGAGCCAGAAGGATTCCGTATCCTCGGTCGATGATGATGAAGAGGCGCTGGACCTTGTGAAATTCCAGAATGCGTATAATCTGAATGCCAAGGTGATCCAGACAATGACAGAGATCTATGACAGGCTGATACTTCAGACAGGAGTATAAAAGAAGCAAGGGTCTTCCGCAAACAGGAGAAAGAAAAATATGCGTATCACAAACCAGATGATGGACAACGTGTCCGTATACAATCTCAATACAAACAAGGCTCTTCTTGACGATCTGAATAACCAGATGTCCACAAGGAAGAAAATAAACGATCCCACAAAGGATCCGGTGACTGCAGTATCTTCCTTGAGATACAGGGGAAGTCTCTCCGAGTATACCCAGTATCTCGGAAAGAACGTGACCGATGCAGCCAGCTGGACAGACAGCACCCGTGCAGCCATAGATACCGCGAAGGAGCTTATGCGTTCCCTGAAGGCCGAGTACACTTCGGCGTCAAACGGAACAAATGAGAATACTGACAGGTGGACTTACTACGACAACATGGTCAATGTCGTGAACGAGTATTTCTCCGTAGGAGATACCACCAATGAGAACCGCTACCTCTTCAGCGGTGCAAGGACCGGGGACAGCCTGACCTTTAGTGAAAAGAATTTTTCCGACAGGGCAAAGAAGGCAAACGCAGACACCGGCGTGGATGCAAAGTACGATTATGTTGCGATCAAAGAACTGTTCGAGCTGAACGACATAGAAAGCTACTCATATACCGTAAAGGTGGATGACAGCGGAAACGCTCAGGGATCAAGCGGGATAACGGATGACGACATCACGACAGTGACCGATGGTACAGACGAGACACGGATACAGAACGTAAACGTATTCAGACTGAGGCTCTCATATGAGAATCTGGATGCTGAGCAGACTTATTACAGCGAAAATACTGCCACCAAGGCGATAGAGCCTGACACTACAAAGAGCTATAAGCTTGAATTTTCGGATGGAACTTCCTTTGATGTGGAGCTGATAGCTTCGGATTCCGAGAAAAGCTCAGCTGATTTTACCGGAGCGAATGCGGATAAGATCTATCTTAATACGACAACCGGAAATCTGCTGTTCGGTACGGAGAGGCAGGAAGAAATATCAAAGAAGCTCGCATCGGGAGCTACAGCCTCCTTTAAGTATAATAAGACCGGCGACAGCTGGAAGGAGACGGATGCAAAGCCCGAGCACTATTTTGAGTGTTATGACATAGGACTCGGAAAGGGAGCGGACTTTGCGATCAAATACCAGAATTCGGTTGATCCTTCCGGAGGTGAGCTGCTCAGCTACCGGCAGGAAATAAATTACAATGTCGGTGAAGGAATGCAGGTACGGGTAAATTCCAATGCCGACCATGTTTTCACCCTGGATGCCCGCCGTGATCTGAATGAGCTCAGGAACGCACTTACTGCCTGGGATGAGGCTAAAAATAAGGTAGCAAGGCTTCAGGAGATGCAGGAAGATAAGATGAAGTACGATACGGTTCAGCAGGAAAAGATCACCTATCTTCTCCGGGCGGCGGAAAAGGAAACGGAATATGCCAAGGAAAAGGTGGATACCATGCTGAGTAACGGCATAACAAGGTCCGGAAATTACTTTGATGTCGTAAACCTTGCCGGCACGGAGATGGGAACCTCCATCAACAGACTGAATCTGATAAAAAACCGTCTGACCGAGCATCAGTCAACCACCACAGCCCAGGCCTCGGATAACGAGAATATCGATATTTCCACCCTTGCCGTGGAGGTAAACGCTGCAACACTGTCCTTTGGCGCGGCGCTGCAGGTAACAGGCAAGATAAGCCAGCAGTCCCTTGTAAACTTATTATAAAACAGACTAAGATTTTCCGCGGCTGTGCCGATATATATAGCAGATGCTAAAACCGGCACGGCCGTTTTCATCTTAATATACGGGTTTCACGGAAGAAACCTTACTTTCCTGAATGGATTCAGGGTCTGAAGTATTGATACGATAAGGATCCGGGAGGTAGGTTTATGCGAGTAACCCGTAAGATGATGAATGACAATTCCATATATAATATCAATGCCAATAAGGAATATATGGACAAGGTCAATACCCAGATGGCCACACAGAAGAAGTTTGTGGATCCTTCGGACGATCCGATAACAGCCATCCGGGCTCTCCGCTTCCAGAGTAATCTCTCTGAAGTTACCCAGTTTCTAGACAGGAATGTATCGGATGCCATAAGCTGGACAGAAAGCACGCAGACATCCATTGACACAGCAAGAGAGCTTATGCGTTCCCTTAAGTCAGAGTATACCTCGGCGGCTAACGGAACAAACGAAAGCAAGGATCTCTGGATCTACTATCAGGATATGAAAAATGTGGTGGATGAGTATTACTCCATCGGAAATGCATCCAGTGAGGACAGGCATCTTTTCACCGGATTCCGTACCAAGGACAGCCTGACTTTTACGGATGCGGATTTTGAGGACCGTCAGAGCTCCGTTCAGAACGGGAAGTACCAGTATGTGGGAATAAAGGAAACCTTTGATCTTGATGATCTCGAGGACTACGGATATACATGGAGAGCTACGTCAACACCGGGACAGGGTACAACGGGTATAACCGATGACGACATAACCGGGATGAAGAAGGTCAGCGAGACAGAGGTCGGTAAGGTGGACGTATACAGGCTCCGTCTTTCGTATGAGAATATTGATGATATCGATATGTCGGCGCCCCAGAATGTAAGCTACGATTATAAGAATGAGAAAGGCGAGGTAAAGACAGCGTCTACCGATGTGGGACATCTTGTGATAGATGGAGTGACTCCGCCGGTCGGACCTTATCCGGTAGAGACCGTGACCAGTGATACCGAGGTCGGTATCATTCCGGACAGTGATGAAACCGTCTATCTTAATACTACAACCGGTAATCTTATTTTCGGGAAGGCGGTCCGGGATAAGCTTGCCAAAGCCATGTCGGATGCCCGGACCGATGACAGCATAGAGATATCCTTCCAGTATAATAAGTCAAGCTGGAACAAGGGAGATGTAAAGCCCGAATACTATTTTAACTGTGTTGATGTGGGAATGACCCCGGATGATATTTCGGATAAGACCAGGCAGATAGTATATACGGATCATAGACAGACTATGAATTATCATATGGGTGACAGTCAGGATCTGAAGGTAAATGCCAATGCCTGTGATGTATTTACTCTTGATGCCCGCCGGGATCTGGATGAGATCTATGACTACCTGAATCTTATGGACAGTGCCCAGAGTAAGGTTGACCGTTTGACGGAAATGAAGAATAATACTACCAGATACCCTTCGGATGAGGATCAGGAAACGATACAGGATCTTCTGGCAGCAGCGGAAAAGGAACTGGAATACGCACTGCAGCGGGTCAATGAGGCCTTCAGTACAGGTATAACGAGATCAGGAAAGTATTTTGACTTCGTCAATACAGCGGGAACGGAGATGGGGACAGCCGTGAAGCGGCTGGAACTCATAAAGACCAGACTCACCGAGGACAAGACTACGGTACAGACCCAGACCTCAAATAATGAGAATATCGATCTGTCCACTCTCACAGTGGATTTAAGCGAAGCCACACTTTCATACAATGCGGCACTGCAGGTGACGGGTAAGATCAGCCAGCAGACACTGGTAAGTTATATCTGATGACAGAAGTGAAGGCGATGAGTCTAAATGATTATTTAAGAGGAGGATATTAAAGCATGGAAGTGAACACCAGATTATTTGGAGAGATTACCATCGATGATGAAAAGATCATTGAATTTCCGGGAGGAATAGTTGGTTTTCCGGATCTGAACAAATTTGCCATAGTGCATGATTCGGAAAAGACCGACGGTTCATCCTTAAGCTTTTTGCTTTCTTTGGACGAGCCTGCTTTTGCAATGCCCGTAATGGATCCCCATATAGTCAGGCCCGATTATAATCCTATGGTGGAGGATGACCTTCTTCTTCCGCTGGGAGAGCTTACCCCGGAGGATACTATAGTCCTTGTTACCGTAACGGTTCCAAGGGGAGAGATAGAAAAGATGACAGTAAACCTTATGGCTCCTGTTATCATCAATGCGAAGACCAGAAAGGGAGCCCAGGTGATACTTACCGAGGACGGTTATGATATTCACTTCCCTATTTACGAGATCCTGTCTGCCGCAAAGGAGGGAAAATAAATGCTTACCTTATCCAGAAAAAAGGGTGAATCCCTTGTGATCAACAATAATATAGAAGTAACAATACTGGATATCCGCGGTGATCAGATAAAGGTAGGTATCGCGGCACCGAAGGAGGTTCCGGTGTACAGGAAGGAGATCTTCCTCGAGATCCAGGAGTCAAATAAGAATGCTATGAACCTTGACGGTATGGAGGCTTTAAAAAATCTTTTTTAAGCCCTAAGTTTTTTTGTATGTTCATCCGATAATACTAATGTAGAGCTCCCGGGACAGTGCTGTGATCCGGAAACGTGGCGGAAACGGGAACGACACGAGGACACATGGAGGTGTAGAAATGGCTTCTATTAACAGTATCAACAATACAATTTCACAAACGGCAGGCTACGGATCGGGCACACCCGAACCGTCACAGAGCAGTGTTGCCATAACTCCTGCCGAAGGAACGGATTCCGTAAAGAAGATTGTGCATGAAGCTCCCGAGTCACATGACGAAAAGGAACAGGATCAGTCGAAATCATCGGGCTCCAACAATCTGGAGAACATACAGGAAGCCCTCGGAAACAGCAAAACTGCCAGTGAAGAGATAAAGAAGGCAGTGGAAAAGATCAATGAGAAAATGATCTCACACTCCGAGGCTATTTTCGGAATCCACGACAAGACAAACAGAGTAACTATAAAGATCGTTGACAAGGATACCAAGGAAGTGATAAAAGAGCTTCCTCCCGAAAAGACCCTGGATATGCTTGCAAGGGTATGGGAGATGGCAGGTATCCTTATCGATGAGAAGCGCTGACGAAAGATGAGGTGAGATCATGGGTACAGACCGTATCAGAATGAGCGGACTTGTGAGCGGACTTGATACAGAGACCATAGTTCAGGCCCTTGTTTCGGCAGCCAGCTACAAGACCACTAAATTAAAGAATACGCAGACCAAGCTTGAATGGAAGCAGGAGATCTGGAAGAGCCTGAACTCCGAGGTATATTCTCTTTACACCGGAAAGCTTGACAATCTCCGTTATGAAGGAAATTACAATGCCAAGAAGGCCACGTTGGACAATGATATCGCCACTGTAACGGCCGACAATAATGCGGTACTCGGCTCCCAGACCCTGGAGGTACACCAGATGGCTACATCGGGATACCTGACAGGCGCATCCTTTACAACAAAGGAGGGTGGATCGGTAAGCTCGACTTCTCTCTTCGGAGATATCGTAAAGGACAGCGATTATACCACTGAGGAAAAAACCCGGCTCGCGTCTGACGGCATCAATATCAAGGTTAGAGTCGGAAAAAATGCGGAAGCTAAGGATATCAACATAAGACTTGATGATTCAATGGATGCGATCGCAGACAAGTTTTCAAAGCTTGGTCTCAATGCGAATTTCGACGCTAAAACGGGCAGATTTTTCATCGCTTCAAAGTCATCGGGAGAGGATGCAAACTTTGAGGTCGATTATGACGCATCCGGCGAAAGCGGACAGAAGATCCTTAAAGATCTGGGACTTGCCTATTCTATCGATGAAGAGACAGGAGAATACGGCTCAGTTGACGGAGTTACAAACGGCCCGGTAAAGATCAAGGGACAGAATGCAAAGATAAGACTTAACGGGGCTGACTTCGATTCATCGTCCAATACCTTCAGTGTAAACGGACTGAATATAACCGTTAAGGGGATATCCGAAAAGGATCCTTCAGATCCCACGAAGTTCAAGGCTTCGACCATAACCACCAGCGTGGATGTGGATACGATATATGATTCCATAAAGGACTTCTTCAAAACCTATAATGAGCTCATCAAAAAGATGGATACTTATTATAACGCGAAGGCCAACAGGGATTATGACGTTCTTTCGGAGGACGAAAAGGAAGCCATGTCCGATGAAGAGGTGGAGAAGTGGGAAAAGACCATTAAGGATTCCCTGCTCCGTAAGGATGATAACCTGAGCAACCTTATCAATCTCTTTAAGGACGGTCTGTCAAAGAACATTAATCTATCGGATGCAAACGGAAATACGACTTCCTACAGCCTGTCATCCTTCGGAATAAATACACTCGGATACTTTGAGGCGGGAGAGAATGAGCATGGTCTTTACCATATAGACGGCGATTCGGATGATGAGAGCACAAAGAGCAAGGATGACTCACTGAAAAAGATGATAGCTTCCAATCCCGAAGCGGTAAGCGGATTTTTCTCACAGCTCTTCAAGGGAATGTATCAGGGTCTGAATAAGGAAATGAGATTCATAGAAGAGACCCGTTCTGCAATGAAGGTATATGATGATAAGGTTCTTCAGAAGGAATATGACAAGCTTACAAGCGATATCAAGAAGCAGGAAGAAAAAGTGACCGAAATGGAGGATCATTACTACAGTAAGTTTACGGCAATGGAAAAGGCGCTTTCGAAGATGAACGCCCAGAGCAGCTCGTTTGCGTCAATGCTAGGACAGTGAAATATACACGGATGTATTCCGAAGACAGCTTAAAACCAGGAGGACAGGGATATGTTATCAGCCAATGCTTATGCACAGTACAACAGAAACAAAATTTTAACGGCTTCGCCGGCAGAGCTGACGCTTATGCTCTATGACGGCTGCATCAAATTCATCAACATCGCTATGATGGGCATAGATGAAAAGGATATAGCCAAGGCAAATACCAATATTAAAAAGGCGGAAAGGATCATACTTGAGCTTCAGTCCACGTTGAATGAAAAATATGAGGTTGCAAAGGACTTCAACGCCGTATACTCTTATGTGAAGAGGAGGCTTCTGGAGGCTAACCTTTCAAAGGACAAGGAGATCCTGGAGGAATGTGCAGGTCATATGCGTACTATGAGGGATACCTGGAAAGAGGTTATGAAGACCGCACACGTTAATGAAAGAGCAGTTAAACAGGCATAAAGCATGAAAAATTCCTATGTTAATATCCTGATAGAGAGCTTGAAGGAAAAGAATGACGTTCTGGATGAGATAGCCGCGGCAGACGCCATTCAGGCTGAGCTTTTCAAGGCTGAGGAGCCCGATCTCGATGCCATACGAAAAAGCCAGGACAGGATCGGTGAGCTCGCAGAGAAGCTTGACAAGCTTAATGAAGGCTTTGAGTCCGTATATGAAAGAGTCAGAGGGGAGCTGAAGAATAATAAGGAACTGTATCGTGATGAGATAATCACTATGCAGGAGCTAATATCTACGATCACCGGAAAATCCGTGAAGATAGAGGCAGAGCAGAGCCGGAACAGAGCAAATGCCGAGAGGTTCTTCAAGGACAGGAAAGACAGCCTTAAGGGGCAGAGAAATACTGTGCAGAAGATCAATATCTATGCAAACCAGATGCATAATGTGGTACCCAGAGGACAGATAGATGCAACCTTTCTGGATAAAAAGAAATAAATGCTGTGGAATACATTTTCCGAAAAGACCCGTTAATGGCGGGTCTTTTTTTGAGATTTCCGAACAGTTACCAGATCATCATAAATATGATATACTGTTCTGGACTTTTTAGAAAACGGAGATTTACGACAATGGCAAGTAAAGCAAAACAGACTGCCCAGGAGCTTTTATCACACCGGTTTGTTAAGGAGATACTGGGCGTCTTTCTTTTTCTGATATTTGTGATCTATCCTCTGTATTATGAGGATGCATACTACAATATGGGAGACGCAAAGTGGAACTTTTTCAGGACCGTGACCTACTACATTAACGGGCCGATGATCAAGATTCCCACCTTTCTTGTGTTTCTCCTGCTGTTTTTTCTATGGTATCAGATAGATCTGGTCCGTTCAAAAAAAATTGCGGAATTCTGGAAAAAGAATGTGACCATTACGGACAAATTTGTTCTGTTTTATCTGGTGGCCTGTCTTATTTCAACTGCGCTGTCCCCTGACAAGGAAACGGTGATATGGGGCTATGACGGCTGGTATATGGGGATGATCGCGCAGTTTGCCTTCTGTGCCCTGTACTTTTTTGTTTCCAGATTCTGGCGCTGGGACGACATAATGATCGCCTTTTACCTTCTGGCTTCCACCATCGTTAATCTCCTCGGAGTATTGAACAGATTCCATATAGATCCTCTGAATATGTATGAGGGGCTGGATGAATATTATCTCACACTGTTCCTGTCCACCCTGGGTCAGTCTACCTGGTACTCTAGCTATGTTATGATCTTTTTCCCGATAGGGGTCTTCATGTACTGGTATGCAGAGAAGAAGTGGGTCAGGAAGCTGACATGTGCATATATGGTCATAGGCTTCATGACAGCGCTGGTACAGGACTCTGACAGCGCACTCTTTGCACTGTATGCGAGCCTCCTTACACTGTTCTCCTTCTCCTTCAGGGAAAATAAATATATGAAGAGATTTATGGAGATCATCCTGATCATGCTCCTTTCCTGGAGGGTCATAGGCTTTCTCCGTATGGCCTTTCCGGAGGAGGCTGTCCCTCTCGGCGGTATAATGACCTATGCGGCCAGTGGAGCGCTTCTCTGGATACCAATAATCCTTCTTATTGTTTTGTATGTGCTCTTTGTCAAAAAGGACAAGGAAGGTAAGGTGGATATTACTTCATTTACATACATCAGGACTGCAGCTTATATACTCACGGTTGTGGGAGTTCTGTTGACGGCCGTATATATCTTTTTGAATACAAAGAAGCTTCTGCCGCCGTCAATGAGCTCAGACAGCTGGTATCTTGTATTTGACGAATTCTGGGGAAATAACAGGGGAAGCTCCTGGATGGTGACTCTGGATTCCATCCGGCAGACTTTATTTAAGGAGCCGGTCAGGTTTATTTTCGGAGCGGGTCCGGACTGCTTCTATGATACGGTCTATAAATACCATGGAGAAGAGCTTATAGCAAAGTGGGGTGAAAACACGGTTCTTACCTGTGCCCACAATGAATGGATGTGTCAGATAGTGAATACCGGAATCGTGGGCGGTATTGCATATATCGGTATTTTTATCAGTGCATTTGTAACCTTTGTAAAGAAGTCCGACAAGATACCCGAGCTCATAGCTCCGGCAATGTGTGTCGCAGCATATTTCTGGCATAATTTCTTCTGCTACCAGCAGATAATCTGCACGCCGATAATCTTTATCATTATAGGGGCGGGTATCAGTATTGTCAGAACCGGTGGATTGAGGGCAATATACGAAGCGGACTGAGTACGCCGGCTGACGGCAGTGCAGCGTACGGAAAACAGACAGGTAACCGGTTTGGATTTGGCGGATCATTAAGAATATCGGAGGGACAGGACAATGTTTGATTATCTTATAGTCGGAACAGGATTATACGGTGCGGTTTTTGCGGCAGAGGCAGCGAAAAAGGGAAAGAGCTGTCTTGCCATAGAAAGGCGGAACCATATTGGCGGAAATATTTATACGGAAGAAAGCCATGGCATAAACATCCATAAATACGGTCCTCACATTTTCCATACGGACAGTGACGAGGCGTGGGATTATGTAAACCAGCTGGCAGACTTTAACCGTTATACAAATACTCCGGTTGCCAGATACGGGGATG
>CADCQV010000059.1 GCA_902803625.1 uncultured Lachnospiraceae bacterium | reverse complement strand
TTCTGTACGGCTGCTCCAGGGGTGAAAATATACGCCTTAAGCTTTCCAATATAAGGGTTAATTTTTATTATGCCGGACAGATAATAAACGGCGGTGCTGCATCGCTCTTCAGGCAGGGGCTGGCGGCGGTTGCAACAGCAATGCTGAACCGGGCAGCCGGTGTTTACGGGGATGCTGCTATCGCGGGAATGAGCGTTACCACAAGAGTTATGATGTTTACGGCAAGTGCCATGATAGGCTTCGGACAGGGCTATCAGCCCGTGTGCGGCTTTAATTACGGAGCCGGCAGGAAGGACCGGGTGAAGGAAGGCTTTTTCTTCTGCGTAAAGTACGGTACGGTTTTTCTGCTGATCATGTCGGCTCTCTGTATTATCTTTGCTCCCTCCGTCATAGGCTTTTTCAGGGATGATCCGGCAGTTATAGAGGTGGGGAAGACTGCTTTAAGATTCCAGGCGGCAGCGCTGCCTCTTCTCGCATTTACCGTGATCACCAATATGATGCTGCAGGCCATAGGAAAGGGAGTCAAGGCTTCCGTTACCTCAGCCGCAAGGAGCGGGCTTTTCTTTGTGCCATTAATCCTCATCCTTCCGAAGCTTTTCGGTCTGACGGGGGTGGAGGCCACACAGGCCGCAGCGGATGTACTGTCGCTACTCCTTGCGGTGCCGATGGCGTATTCTGAACTGAAGGATATGTGAAAAGATCCTTCGCTGTAAAAGATCCTTTCTGTTGCTTCGCAACCCCTCGCCGGGGCGGCATCCCACATCTCCGATGTGGGATATGCGTCGCTGACGCTCAGGATGACAGTATATTTTCAAATGTGTTATAGTAAATGGAAAGCTCATTTTCCGTTTTCATTTATTTAAGGAAATCAAATTTATGAAAGAAAAAATATCCTGCAGAAAACTTCATTATTTCCCGGCGCGTTTTTTTACGCTGCTGTTTACAGCTCTTTTTTCCTTTAATATCTGCCCTGCATTAGCGGAGGAGGATACAGAGCCTTCTTCCGAAAGCTGCGGCTATATTTCAATGGATTGGGACGAGAATGTGCCTTCCCTTGATCCGGATATTACCTATAGAGAGGGGCTGGAAGCCATTGACGGAGAAGAGAGCAATGAAGAAGAGAGTAATGAAGAAGGGATGCTCCGCGCCTCCTCTTTGCTTTCCGACACTCTGCCTGCAGCCTATCCGGCTTCCTATTTAGAGGAGACGGATATCCTTGACTACTTAAACGAACACTGCACTCCTACGAGAAACCAGAGTCCTTACGGAACCTGCTGGGCTCATTCTGCGATCGCTCTTGGCGAAATGTACCAGATCGCGAAGGGGGAAAGGGACAAAAGCGTTGATTACAGTGAAATGCACCTTATCAACAGCTGTTTTACCGAGGTCGAAAACCCGGTCGTGGGGGATTATGAGCAGGGAGGCTCGGTAAGCTTTACAGGAAGCAACTGCCTTCAATTTGGGGGAAATCTCCAATTTTCGGCCCAGGTGCTGGCAAAGGGCATTGGATATGTTAATGAATCAGAGGTTCCGTATAATACGGAAAACCAGAATGCCGCAAAAAACGGCACGCTTGTCACCGAACCTTTTTCCAATGACGTTTCGCATCTTAAAAATGCTTTCCGTATGAATATAAAGAATAATCCGGAGCTCGTGAAACAGGCAATAATGGGGAATGGCATAGCAGGAATAAGCTATGCGGATGACACATCTTACTATGATAATTCACACAATTCATATTATTGCAATACATACAAGAAGGCAAACCATGCCGTGTGTGTTGTGGGCTGGGATGACAATTTCCCTGCGTCATACTTTAATTCTCGCCCGGGAAATGACGGTGCCTGGCTTGTACGGAACAGCTGGAATGTTTCCGATACGGCAGAATTCGGACATAATACATATTTCTGGCTGTCCTATGAAGATAAGAGCCTGAATGAAGCAGCCTATGTTTACGAGCTTTCAGAAGGCGCGGAAGAATATGATAATAATTACTATTATGATACCCAGCTTCATAGCAACTCAGAATATTATAGTGTTGGAGAGAGCTTTAAGAGTGCAAATGTCTTTACGGTAAAGGGCAAAGGAGAAAGTAATACGGAGCTATTAGAGGAGATCCAGATAGAAATCCTAGCCGGAGTCGGAAACTACACCCTTGAAGTATTTTCCGGACTTGAGGATGCCTCCTCACCGGAAGGCGGTATCCTTATGACAAGAAAGAGCGGGGAGCTCCTGTTTCCCGGGATATATACAATAAAGCTCGATGATAAGGTTATTCTTGAAAAAGGCAGTCTTTTTTCCATAGTACTGACTACGAAGGATCATACACCGGTCATAGAAGCTCCAAATAGCAATGGATTAGTGGTGAATACCGTGATAAAGCCGGGGCAGAGCTTTATTATTTATCCCGGATATGACGGGTGGGTGGATATAGCACAATGGGATAGTTACGGTAATTTCTGCATTTCCGCACACACAAAGGACTGCAATGATCTCTGGAGCGGGGACTTTGACTTTACTCCCCCTTCATCCTCTGTTTACGACGGTAATCCCCATGCTGCGGAAGTCCGGTCCAATGGTAAGGACGTGGGTGAGATCACGGTTTATTACCGTGAAGAATCTTCGGAGGAATGGATGAGCGATGCTCCTGTGGATGCGGGAAGCTACAAAGTAATGATAGATGTGTCCGGAGGAAGCTCACACGGGGCGCAGAAGGATATTTCAGGAAGCGACTGGGTATTTTCGGTTTCAAAGGCTTCGCAATCCCGTATTTCCGTAAGCTGTGAGGGAGGAAACGAAAGGCAATACAGCGAGGGCTCGTTTAATGTCACGGCATCGGGAGGAGACGGAACGGGAGCGTTTGTTTTTTCCTCTGACAATACAGGTGTACTTGAGGTGGACGGAAACGGTCTTGTAAGCATTAACGGCACGGGAGAGGCTGTGATTTCCGTGTACAGGGAGGGCGATAAGAATTACCTTGATTCTGACACGGCCAGTATCAGCATAAAGGTGAAAAGCGCTGAGGAAGAGGAAGAGAAGAAAGAGGAGGAGAAGAAGAAAGAGGAAGAGCAGAAAGAAGAGCAGGAGAAGGAAGAGGAAGAAAAGAAAGAGGAAGAGGAGAAGAAAGAAGAGCAGGAGAAGGAAGAAGAGAAGGAAGAGGAAGAAAAGAAAGAGGAACAGGAAGAGATAGAGGAGGTTGTATTTAAGACTGACGAAGGAAGGGAGATCATTCTCTATCTGGATAAGCAGTATAATACATATAAAACAACAGATGGCAAAGATGTCATTGTCATAGATTCCATAAGCGGAAACCGGGCGGGCACCCCGATGTATCAATATACAGGGAAAAAGATAGTTCCAGGAAAGGACGGGTATGTGATCTACAAGGGGGCTGTCTATAGCTATGGTACGGACTATAAGGTCTCATATAAAAAGAATAAGGGTAAGGGCAGCGCTACGATTACGATCAAATGGAATAAGGGCAGCATCCCTTATTCCGAGGGTGTGAAAAAGACCAGGTTTTCCTTTAATATCATTGAAAGAACCGTGTCAGATAATATGATCAGTCTTATCTACAATAAAAATAAGATAAAAAAGATCACGGTAAATGACGAAGGACTGAGTATAAAGACAAAAAAGAAGGATTACAGTTATTCCGGAAATGCGGCGGATGGCTTCTTTATAGTATTTAAGAATAATTTCAAAGGAACTGTATTTAAGAAAGCAAATTAAGAGAGAGGAAAAGAAATGTCAAAGATTCAGATGAAAACACCCATAGTCGAGATGGACGGGGACGAGATGACAAGGATTATATGGCAGTATATTAAGGATGAGCTTATTTATCCGTATATTGACCTAAAGAGTGAGTACTATGATCTCGGCTTAAAGCACAGGGATGAGACGGACGATCAGGTGACCGTTGATTCCGCTCATGCCGCATTAAAATATGGTGTGGCAGTTAAGTGTGCTACCATTACACCGAATGACGCAAGGGTTAAGGAGTACGGACTGAAGGAAATGTATAGGAGCCCGAACGGCACCATAAGGGGCATTATGGACGGGACCATCTTCAGGGCGCCGATACTTATAAAGGGGGTTAAGCCCCATGTGTGGAACTGGGAAAAGCCCATTACCCTTGCGCGTCACGGCTACGGGGATGTGTACAAGAATACGGAAATAAAGGTTCCGGGAGCCGGAAAGGCCGAGCTTGTCTTTACCGCCGAGGACGGAAGTGAGATCAGAAAAACCATTCACGAATTCAAGGGACCCGGGGTACTGCAGGGAATGCACAATATGGACAGCTCAATCGAGA
>CADCQV010000058.1 GCA_902803625.1 uncultured Lachnospiraceae bacterium | reverse complement strand
TTAGTATGCCAGACATTCCAATCCTCGGCATACTTGACGGTAATAAACCGCCGTTTAGTATGCCAGACATTCCAATCCTCGGCATACCTGACGGTAATATACCGCCGTTTAGTATGCCGTAAAAGCCAGGAAAGTTTTATATGATTAATGTTTGAATTATTATGGGACATTTTCAAATTTGGTTGACAGCATAGTTTTACCCGCTTGCCCCTGTATTTTTAAAGCCTTGTAATCCTGATCATTAGAATGTCATGCGGCCTTTTCACATCTTCATCACATTCATTGGAGAATCGCCAAAGATACGAACCGGACGAGCAGGATATTCATCCGAAGGTGATGTTGCTATAGCAGGAAGAGGAAATAAAAGCAGGGGTGTCAGGAGGGTGACACCCCGGAAATGGAGAGACATAATACGATAAAAATGATATACTTTGGTGGTTCCATGGCGGAGAGCTTCATAGTGAAAGCTGGAAAAGGCATGACGGTAAGAAAAAAAATAAACATTGCATTCGCTGCCATAATATTATGTATCTTTCTTATTTTCGGATGCGGAAGCACGGATGGCGGTGTAGAAAGCGGCTTAGAAAGCAGTACGGAAAGCAGTTTAGAAACGGCAGTGGATTTAAGCACGGTGGAAGAGCCGGAGGGGGAAGCGGCTTCAGAAGAGGAAGAGGAAGACAATGCACCGGCTTCTGAGGAGGCAGCGGAAGATAAGACCCCGGAAGACGATACTTTAGATGAACGGAATAGTGCGGCAGCAGAAAACAGCGCTCCGGCACCGATCGATGAAGGGGGCACATATACCTCAAAGGAGGATGTGGCATTATATATACACACCTACGGTAGGCTGCCGGAGAACTTTATCACAAAGAAGGAAGCAAAGAAGCTCGGATGGCCGGGAGGAAGCTTAGATGAATATGCCTGGGGTAAATGCATAGGGGGCGACTACTTCGGAAACTATGAGGGTACGCTGCCGGAAAGCGCCGGAAGGGAATACCGGGAGTGTGACATAGATACTCTGCATGCAAAGAAAAGGGGAGGGAAGAGACTTATCTACTCCAATGATGGGCTGATATATTATTCGCCCGATCATTATGAAAGCTTTGAGCTCCTGTATCCCGACAACGAGGGAGAAGAGGAGGGGGAACCGGAAAAAGTATCCCGGGAAAAAACGGAGATCCTGCCGGGAGAATATGACGGGTTCTACAGGAAGCTCAGGCAGGGGAAAGACGTGAAAATCCTTGTCAATGGGGATTCAATAGGAGCGGGAAGCGGTGCCACGGAAGGAAACTCCTGGACGGATCTTCTGAAAAGTTATGTGGAATCCCGCTACAAGGTAAGCTGCCTCGTGACAAATATCTCCATGGGAGGCAACTCAAGCTACGCGGGCTACGTCCGCGAAAACATCCTTAATGATGATGTAAGCTATGATCTGATGATAATCTGCTACGGAGAAAACGATGGCAGAAAAACACTTCCGGCCGAATATGAGGCCATTATAAGAAGTGCGGAAAAAAAATATCCATCCTGTAATATCATTTCAATACTCGAAAGTTCCCAGAGAGAATACACCCAAAAGATAAAAGCGATAGAAGAGCTCTCGCAGTACTACGATATCCCTACTGCAGATACCATAGCTGCATTTGATAACAGCGGGAAAGAGTACGAGGAGCTTACCGTAGATGTCAAGCATCCGAATAACGAGGGTTACCGTCTGTATTTCGAAGAGCTAAAAAAGATAATCGATACGGAAACGGAGAATGATACGGGAGTCGAAAGGATCGAAAGAGCACCTCTTAATCCGGAGGCGGCTGAATTCGATTCTTTTCATTATTATCCGGTGGAAATGCTTGTAAGGAAGGATCCTCTTACTTGGAGCCTTGCGCTTAGCGAAAGGGTTTCCGGGATCATAGGTCTTTACCATCCCTTCTGTCCCTCAAACGGTAATATTATCATTAATACTGATTCTAAGGTCTGTCTGATAAAACCCATGCAGTGGACGTATGATTTCAGACAGGATTTTATCTATAAACCCGGGGGAGAGGTCCACAATGCATACCGGCTGATAGAGATAAGCTTTCCCTCGGCCGAAATGGCCGACGGCTTTAAGGGCATCATCTTTACCGGAGCGTGATGATTGATGCTTTTATCCTTGTGAAGAAACGGGAACTGCTTGCATTTTCCTTAAAATACGAGGATAATATGATATCAGGGTCATAAGTCCGAACCCATTTCGCGCTTGCACGAAAGTGCGGAACTCTCCGGATATCAGGTTAAGTTCTTAATATATGGAAAGGATATAGAAAACAAAATGGAAAAAGAAAAGTTTCTTGAAATATACCGTCACTCGCTGTCGCATATACTTGCGAAAGCGGTAATAGAGATCTTCGGACCCGAAGTGCAGTATGCCATCGGACCGCAGATCGATGACGGTTTTTATTATGATTTTGCCCTGCCGAGGACCGTTTCCACCGATGACTTCAAAATGATAGAGGATAAGATGCGTGAAGTCATAAAAAGAGGTGAGGACTGGACAAGGAAAGAGGTTTCAAGGGAAGAGGCCCTTGAAATATTCAAGGATCAGAAGTACAAGACCGAGCTCATAAAGGATCTTCCCGAGGACGAGACCATAACCATCTACCATACGGGAGATGATTTTGTGGATCTCTGCCGGGGGCCTCACGTTGATAATTCAAGAGAGCTTATGAATGCTGCATTTCAGGTGAAGTCGGTGTCCGGTTCCTATTGGAGAGGTGATGTAAACAGGGATCAGCTTCAGAGGATCTATGTTTACGGCTTCCCCGATAAGAAGGCGCTGAAGGATCATCTGAACTTTATCAAAGAGGCAATGGAAAGGGATCATAAGAAGCTTGGTCCCGAGATGGAGCTGTTTATGTTCCATGAAACGGCACCGGGTATGCCTTACTGGCTGCCAAGAGGCTGGAAGGTTTATAATGCGCTTCTCGATTATTGGAGAAGGGAGCATGCGACCCACGGTTATGAGGAGATAAGCGGTCCGGTGCTTTCGTCAAAGGAGCTCTGGGTGCAGTCCGGACACTGGGCACATTATCAGGACGGCATGTTTACCGTTCCCATTGATGAGAACAGTACATATGCGATAAAGCCCATGAACTGCCCGAATTCCATCAATGTTTACAGATACAGGCAGAGAAGCTATAAGGAGCTGCCATTAAGGTTCTCCCAGACGGATATTATCCACAGGAAGGAAAAATCCGGCGCTCTTAACGGTCTTTTCCGGGTACAGGAGTTCCATCAGGATGATGACCATACCTATGTAACCGATGAACAGATAGAATCAGAGATAAGCGATATTATGGATATCGCAAAAAAGATATACGGAACCTTCGGACTCGAGTATTCCGCCGAGCTTTCCACGAGACCCGATGACTATATGGGTGATATCGGTCTCTGGAATAAGGCAGAGGAGGCTCTGACCAGGATACTTAACAATAAGCTCGGTGAGGGTAATTTCGAGATCAATCCCGGAGACGGAGCCTTCTACGGACCGAAGATTGACCTGAAAATGAAGGACTGTCTGGGGCGTGAATGGCAGATGGGAACCATACAGCTCGACTTCCAGCTTCCCCTTAATTTTGATCTTAAATATGTGGCGGACGATGGCTCATTCAAGAGACCTGTCCTTATACACAGAGCCATCTTCGGTTCCATGGAGAGATTTATCGGTATCCTTATAGAGAACTTTAAGGGACACTTCCCCTTCTGGCTCGCTCCCGTACAGGTCGGGATCGTGCCCATAAGGGTCGATAATAATGAGTATGCAAAGAAGGTTGCCGACATTCTTTTTGACAACAGGATCCGTTTCGAAGCCGATTATACGGATGAGAATATGAAGGTAAAGATCAAGCAGTTCAAGACGCTTAAGGATCCCTATGTGCTGGTTCTCGGTGATAAGGAGGCAGCAGACAATACGGTATCCATCAATATGAGAGGGTCAAAGAATGTGCTCCATGATGTTCCTCTTGATACCTTTGTGGCGATGTGCAACAGGATGAATAAGGGGTACTCACTGGAGCTGATGACGGAAGTTCCGGATGATCTGAAATAATGTACAGTTTTGACGCAAAGATCCGTTACAGTGAATGCGGCGTAAATAAAAAGCTGAGCCTGCCGGCATTGGTCAATTACTTTCAGGACTGTACGAACTTTCATTCCGCCGGGACCGCCGGTTCCTGGGAAGTTCTTATGGAAAAGGGCTTCGCATGGATGATACTCTTCTGGGAGATAGAGGTTGACCGTTATCCTGCCATGTATGAAGATGTAAAGATCGGCACCATTTCCTACAGTGTTAAGGGGATCTTCGGGTGCAGGAATTTCTATATGGAGGACGCTGAAGGCAGTATGATCGCAAAGGCCAATTCCATCTGGGCGCTTATCGATCTCGAAAGCCAGCTCCCGGTGAAGGTTCCGCCGGATGTGGCGGCTGCCTATCCTGCCGGTGAAAAGCTGGATATGACATATACGGGCAGGAAGATAGCCATTCCCGGAGAGGGAGAGGAGTATGCCGCAGATGAACTGATCGTAAGAAGACGGGATCTCGATATAAACCGGCATGTTAATAATGAACGCTATATCAGATTTGCCACGGACGCACTTGAGGAAGCGGGCTTCGGAGACAGGACAAATCCTGAGGGTCTCCGGGTGGAATACAGAAAGCAGGCATTTAAGGGCGACCTTATCTATCCCGTGATAAATGACAGGACAAGTGAGGGAAAGCGGATTTTCACAGTCTCTCTGAATGACAGTAAGGGAATGCCGTACTGTCTTGTGGAAATAAAGGAGTAAGAGGAGCGGCATATCCTGAGGAGCAAAGCGACGAAGGATCTTGAATCAAATGTTATCCTGAGCGTCAGCGAAGGATCATAAGAACTGTCATCCTGAGCGTCAGCGAAGGATCTTTGTAATGAGGAGAAAAAACATGATCACAAAAGTAGGAATACTCGGATACGGAAACCTCGGAAGAGGAGTTGAAGAAGCAGTTAAGAGGAACAAGGATCAGGTACTGAAGGCAGTGTACACAAGGCGGGATCCTGCTTCTATAAAGATCAATACACCGGGAGCCGAGGTAAAGAGCGTTTCCGAGCTGGACAGCGGACATGAGGACATCGAAGTGCTGATAATCTGCGGAGGCTCCGCAACGGATCTTCCTGAAATGACACCGAAGTATGCGGCACTTTATTCGGTTATAGATTCCTTTGATACCCATGCAAATATACCTCAGCACTTTGCAAATGTGGACAAGGCAGCAAAAAATGCGGGTACAACAGCTCTTATTTCCTGTGGCTGGGATCCCGGAATGTTCTCATTAAACCGTGTTTATGCCCATTCGGTACTTCCGGATGGCAGAGACTATACCTTCTGGGGCAGGGGCGTTAGCCAGGGACATTCGGATGCCATAAGGCGTATCGAGGGAGTAAAGGATGCGAGGCAGTATACCGTTCCCATTGAGGCTGCGCTTGATAAGGTCAGGAGCGGATCAAACCCCGAGCTCACAACAAGGGAAAAGCACTTAAGGGAGTGCTGGGTCGTTGCTGAGGAAAATGCTGACAAGGCAAGGATCGAAGAGGAAATAAAGACCATGCCGAATTACTTTGCGGATTATGACACCACCGTTAATTTTATTTCCGAAGAGGAACTGAAAAAAGATCATGCAGGCCTTCCCCACGGAGGGTCGGTGATATATACCGGTGCCACTGGTGACGGCAGCAATAAGCACGTGATAGAGTATAGTCTGAAGCTTGACTCGAACCCAGAATTTACCGGGTCGGTACTTGCAGCCTATGCCCGTGCGGTTGACAGGCTGAATAAGGAGGACCGTTTCGGTTGCATAACTGTGCTGGACGTGGCTCCTGCGTACCTCAGTCCTCTTTCTCCCGAGGAACAGAGAGCGCACCTTTTGTAAAAATTTCATCGGGATCTTCAATGGGTCCCGGTATATCTGCGCCGGTGTCGGAACTGGCAGACGAGCAGGATTTAGGTTCCTGTGTCGAAAGGCGTGCGGGTTCAAGTCCCGCTCGGCGCATGAAAACGTGAGGGTTCGATTCTACGGCCCGCAGCCGCGCACAGCGCGGCTAAACGCGGTCGCAAAAGGTCCACC
>CADCQV010000057.1 GCA_902803625.1 uncultured Lachnospiraceae bacterium | reverse complement strand
TGTCGATGATATCACCAGATACTTAAGATCACAGGGCGTTCAGGCGATAGTGGTATTCGGGCTTTCCCAGGAAACAAAGGTGATAAGGAATCTTATCCAGGAGGAGGATTTCTTTACGGTTGTCGTGGACGCACCGTTTGTTACAGACGGTATCACCTCCGTTGGAATTGATCATACGGAGGCTCAGTATCAGGTGGCTGTAAAGACGATTTCGGAAAATCCCGGATCCGTGCAGCCGGGAGAGACTGCTCCCTCGGTCCTCTATATAGCCGGGAGGGGAGCTGATTATACCACTGCTGACCGCACAAAGGGTATGAAGAAGGCTGCGGAAGAGCTAAAGGTAAGCTTAAGTATCAGATACGGTGATTTTTCAGAGGCAAAGGCCGGAAGCATAGCAAGAGTCACAGGCAGGGATAAGGATTTCATCATCTGTGCTTCAGATCTGATGGCCATTGGGGCAGTAAATGCCCTGAAGGGATCGGGACGGAACATCCCGGTATGCGGCTTTGACGGAATAGCCCTGATGGCTTACGCGGGCTGTGACATGAATACCGTGCGGCAGGACTTTTACGAGATTGCGAATACGGCGGTAAAAGAAGCCAAAAGACTTATGGACGGAGAAAAAGGGAGACAGGTCGTCATGCCCCACAGGATCGTGAGGATGGCGTACAGCGATATTGTAAAATAAAAAGAAAGGATCGGCATTGACTGACAATGGAAGTAAGGACAAAATTTGACGCTCTTGCAAGAAAACTCTACGGAAGGCCCGTACATCAATGTACATCACATGAGCTATTCCACGTTCTGCTGCAGCTTACAAAGGATCTGACGGATGAAAGGCCGGTGAATGACGGGAAGAGGAAGATATATTATATTTCCGCAGAATTTTTGATAGGTAAGCTCTTGTCCAATAACCTTATAAATCTCGGGGTCTATGATGAGATCGAAGGGATACTAAAGGAAAGCGGAAAGTCCTTAACGGAAATTGAAGAAGAGGAAAGGGAGCCCTCCCTCGGAAACGGGGGCTTGGGAAGGCTTGCGGCCTGCTTTATGGACTCTATAGCCACGTTACAGCTTCCCGGTGCGGGGATCGGCTTAAACTATCATTACGGACTCTTTAAGCAGGTATTTAAGGATCATCTGCAACAGGCCGAAAAGGACGGCTGGATAAATGACAGAAGCTGGCTGAAAAAGACGGATGTAAGCTTTGACATTGAATTCGGGGGAGTGACCGTAAAGTCCAGAATGTATGATATAGATGTGGTAGGCTATGAAAAGGGTTTGAGCCTCCTTCATCTTTTTGATGTGGAATCCCTCGACGAATCCCTTGTAAAGCAGGGTATTGATTTTGACAAGACGGATGTGGAAAAGAACCTGACGCTTTTCCTTTATCCGGATGATTCTGATGAGGCCGGAAACCTTCTGCGTATCTACCAGCAGTATTTTATGGTTTCAAATGGGGCGAGGCTCATCATTAAGGAGATGAAGGACAAGGGCTATGATCTTCACGATCTGAATGAGCATGTTGCCATCCAGATAAATGATACCCACCCCACAATGGTGATCCCGGAGCTTATAAGAATACTCACACAGGAAGAAGAGTTCACTATGGATGACGCCATAGACGTGGTGTCGAAGACCTGTGCCTATACCAATCACACCATCCTCGCGGAGGCTCTCGAAAAGTGGCCGCTGGAATACCTGAATAAGGTGGTACCGGTGCTGGTTCCCATTATCAAAGAGCTTGCGAACAGGATAAAGAAGGCTCATAAGGATGATCCGAAGGTATGGATAATCGATAAGGAAAAGAGAGTCCATATGGCTCATATCGATATTCATTACGGCTATTCCGTAAACGGTGTGGCGGCGATACATACGGATATACTTAAGGATACTGAGCTTAACAGCTTTTATAAGCTCTATCCCGGGAAGTTCAATAATAAAACAAACGGCGTAACCTTCAGACGCTGGCTCCTGCAATGCAACAGACCCCTCTCCGCCCTTCTGGACAGGACCATAGGAAAAGAGTACAGAAGTGATGCGGATGCTCTGGAGAAGCTCCTTGGATTCAAGGAGGACGCCGGAGTCCTGAAGGAGCTTGAGGATATCAAAAGGTCAAATAAGGAAGAGCTTGCTACTTACATCAAAAAGCATGAGGGTATAGAGCTTAATACGGATTCCATTTTTGATATCCAGGTGAAGCGTCTCCACGAATATAAGAGACAGCAGATGAATGCGCTGTACATCATTCATAAATATCTGGAGATAAAGGACGGGAAGAAGCCAAAGCGCCCTGTTACCTGCATTTTCGGCGCAAAGGCAGCTCCCGCATACGTTATTGCAAAGGATATCATTCACCTTATACTTGTGCTTCAGGAGATCATTAATAACGATCCCGAGGTAAATCAGTATCTTAAAGTGATAATGGTCACGAACTATAACGTAAGCTATGCGGAGAAGCTGATACCTGCCTGCGATATATCTGAGCAGATCTCTCTGGCATCCAAGGAGGCATCGGGAACTTCAAATATGAAGTTTATGCTGAACGGCGCAGTGACCCTGGGTACGGATGACGGCGCAAATGTTGAGATACACGACCTGGTGGGAGACGACAATATCTACATCTTCGGTGCGGATTCCGATACGGTGATAAAGCATTATGAGGCTGCGGATTATGTATCAAAGGATATTTATGACGAATCGGAGACTGTAAAAGAGGCCGTAGACTTTATCATTTCCCCCGAATGTCTGAAGATAGGACATAAGGAAAATCTGGAGAGACTCTACAAGGAGCTTCTGAATAAGGACTGGTTTATGACCCTTCTCGATCTGGAGGCATATATCAAGGCAAAGGACAGGATCCTTGAGGATTATGAGGACCGGGAGAAGTGGAGAAGGATGATGCTTGTGAACATAGCAAAAGCGGGATTTTTCTCCAGTGACAGGACTATAGCCGAATATAACAGAGACATCTGGCATCTGAAGTAACTGGGGGACTGCCCTCACGCGCATTCGGCTGATTAGATCGTGCTTCGCACGGTTTAATCAGCCGAATGGTAAAATGTTCATTGGACAAGCAATCAAAAACAGGTCACCGGACCCGACTTACCTCGGCGGATTCGGAGCGAATCCAAATTTTGCGCCTCCGGACACATTGTCCAGCTCCTCATCATCAAGAATCACATCGGCTTCTTCAATTGTATCCCTGCTGATCTCCTTTGCCTCTTCCTTTGTCAGCGTATCTGTTACTTTTTTCTTTAAATCTTCAACTATCTTCATAGTAATACCTCCGTAGTCGTGAATTAATGGACATTTTGTTTTATCATCGCCACGTCCTGATATATTATACGATGTAAAAACGGGATATGTCAGAAAAAAATATAAAAAATCCAATTTTACATGCTTTTGGCGATAAAGCGGCGCTATCCCAGCACATCGATGATCTTTGCTACAAGGTCTGATTTTTTGGTGGGCTTTAGTACATAACCTTCCGGCTTAAGCTCTACTAAGGTCTTTATTACGGTTTCCTTTTCGGACACACCTGTGAGGAAGATAACGGGGATATTTTTATAGTCAGGGTTGGCTCTGAGAAGGGCCAGAGCCTGGGGTCCGTCCATATCAGGCATAAGATAATCCAGAAGAATAAGATCCACATAGTATCTCTGCAGAAATTTTTCGATATTTTTTCCGGATGTTACGAGAGTTACCTCATAGAATTCTTTCAGATGCTCCTTGATCTGGCTTAGCTGCTCCGGATCATCGTCGACTACGAGGATATGCTT
>CADCQV010000056.1 GCA_902803625.1 uncultured Lachnospiraceae bacterium | reverse complement strand
GCTATGCACTGCGTGGCTATATTGCAGGCGGTGGAAAAGCTTTTCGGCTTTTCGATCATGGTGTCGCTTATCACCGTTCCGTTCTGCAGCATATCCTCCAGATTCACCAGACAGCAGTTATACATATGCTGTACGAAATAATCGGAATCGTGGAAATGGATGATGCCCTGTCTGTGGGCCTCCACAACCTCCTGTGGAAGGAGTATCCTGTTTGTCAGATCACGGCTCACCTCTCCGGCCACATAGTCTCTCTGCACCGAGACAACCATGGGGTTCTTATTGGAATTCTCCTCCTTCACGTCCTCATTTTCATATTCCACAAGAGTAAGAATCTTGTCGTCGGTGGTATTGCTCTTTCTCACAAGCTCTCTCTTGTAGCGGTAAACGGTGTAGATGGTTGCGACCCTGAAGGCTCCCTCTTCCTGTATGGCCTGGATCACATAGTCCTGTATCTCCTCCACACCTGCCTCATGGTCAAGGCTTTTCAGCTTCCTTCTGACCTTTTCCTCTACAACCCTCACCTGGGAATCAAGAAGCTTGAAATTGTCTCCGACCTGGGCATTTGCCTTGTCCACGGCTGCGATTATCTTCTCGCCGTCGTACTCCACTTCCTTGCCGTTACGTTTGATAATGTTCACAATAAATCCTCCCTGATGCTGCCCCTCTCTCCCAAAAGGACCATATTGATCGATACGGAAATCCGGGTGTTTATCGCGCAATAAAGCCGGACGCCCTAACGCCCGGCTTTCAATACTAAATATTGTGCCCGGTTTTCTCTCGGCTACCATATCTGGTAACACTATATATGAGAAAACCCAAAATGTGAAGACTTAATATTGCACAAAAATGAAAACAAAGATTTGTGAGAGGTTAACATAAACCTTATTATTTCGCGAAATACGCGTCTATACCGTCTGCAATGCCCTTTGCCATCTTCGCCTGGAAGGCGGGATTTGCCATATTTGCGTCGTCACCCGGATTGGTCATAAAGCCCATTTCGATTATGGTCACCGGCATGGTACACCAGTTTATCCCGGTCATGGTATCGTTTGCCTGTACTCCCTTATTCGAAAAGCCCGTTGCTGCACAGTAGCCCGAAAGCACCTTTGACGAAAGGCTCTGGCTCGGTGCGGCAAGACTTGCCACATAGGGATTTGAAGCAGAGGGCGCCAGGGCAAGGGCTCCGCTTATTCCCGGATTTGAAGCGCCGTTCGCATGAAGACGGACGGAGATCTCCGCACCCACCTTCGCTGCGTACTGGGCTCTCTCCATATTGCTTATATTTACGTCATGGCTTTCCCGGGTCATATACACGGTATAGCCTCTGGATGCAAGCTCATTTTTCAGGAGCTGTCCGACCGCAAGTGTAAGCTCGTACTCCTTAAGCCCGGAGGTTGTCCCATGGGTTCCTCCGGCAACCCTCGCCTTCATAGTCGAAGAGCCCGGGCCTATAGGCTCCTTTGTATTGTCACCCTTCCCCTGATGTCCGGGATCTATACAGACAATATGTCCTCCCGTTGACGCGGGAACGACTGCCGGAGCCGTATCCGGAGCAGCCGCCGTGGTATCAGTCGTACCGGGGCTTCCCCCGGCCGGAGCCTCCTTGATGAACTGCGTATTAATGTAGCCGCTCTGTCCGTTATAGTTTACGCTTGCCCATTCCCCGCTCCTGCCTGTCTCTGTTAGAACCGCTCCTGCGGGCAGGCTCACAAGTATCTTTCCCTCAAGGGAGGGCTCCGAGCGGAGTCTTACATTGCTGCCGCTTGTGACCACCGGCTTTTCCTCCGCGTATGCAGCTCTGCCGAAGCAGAGGAAAAGGGCGGTGATAAACAAAAATACAGCTGCAAAGATCACAGCTCTGTTTTTTATTCCAGTCATCATATCACACCTCAAATAATAGATCCCCATAGCTGGGCATAGGCCAGTAATCCTTGCCCACCATCATTTCCAGCTTGTCAATAGGAGCCCTCAGGCTTTCCATATCCGTCTTTACGGTATCCCTGCAGAATAAAGCCCTCTCCCTGCCCTCAGGCATCCCAAGCGACTTCTCATCATCCGAAATAAGCTTTTCCAGCGCCAGGTAGGCTTCATCCGTAAGAGCGGTTATCTTCCTCAGATTCTCCTGGGCCGCACGGCTGCCGTAGCCCGCGGTCTTCACAGCCGTCACGGTTTCCGAAAGATCCCTTACACACCTTATGCAGGCCGGGATAATGGATTTCGAAGCCATATCGATCATGGTGCGGGCTTCTATATTAACCTCTTTTGCGTATTCCTCGTATTTTATCTCCTCCCGGCTTATAAGCTCGGCCTTGGTAAAAATGCCGAACCTTCCGAAGAGACGTACCGAGCTTTCGCTTGAAAGGGCGGGTATGGCATCGGGAACCGTCTTCAGATTCGGAAGTCCGCGTCTTACCGCTTCCTTTACCCATTCCTCCGAATAGCCGTTTCCGTTAAATATGATCCTCTGATGCTCGGTCGCATACTTCTTTATGAGGTCATGGACCGCGATCTCAAAATCAGCGCAGCCCTCAAGATAATCGGAGGCTTCCGCAAAGGCTTCCGCCGCAATGGAATTTAAGACGATATTCGGCTCCGCAATACTGGCGCTGGAGCCTACCATACGGAACTCAAACTTATTGCCCGTGAAGGCAAAGGGTGAGGTCCTGTTCCTGTCCGTTGCATCCTTCGTAATGGAAGGAAGGGTGCTTACCCCGGTTTCCAGCTTTTCCCGCTTCAGTGAGCTGGTGGCCATGCCTGTGGAAATAAGCTGGGTTATCACATCCTGCAGCTGCTCCCCTAAGAATACGGAAACTATGGCAGGAGGCGCTTCACTCCCTCCCAGTCTGTAGTCATTTCCGAGAGTCGCTGCCGATTCGCGAAGAAGCCCCGCATGGGTATCCACAGCCTTCAGAAGGCAGGTTAATATAAGCAGGAACTGCACGTTGTCATGGGGTGTCTTCCCGGGATCCAGAAGATTTATGCCGTCATCGGTGATGAGGGACCAGTTGTCATGCTTACCGGAACCGTTGACTCCCGCAAAGGGCTTTTCATGAAGGAGGCACATCATTCCCTGCCTCTCAGCGACCTTTTTCATAACCTCCATGACCAGCTGGTTATGATCTACCGCCACGTTGCAGTCATTAAATATAGGAGCGAGCTCATGCTGCCCGGGAGCCGCCTCATTATGCTGGGTCTTTGCGGTCACCCCAAGCTTCCATAGCTCCACGTTTATGGTCTTCATAAATTCGGCCACTCTCTCCCTGATCGCCCCGAAGTACTGGTCGTCAAGCTCCTGGCCCTTTGGCGGCATTGCCCCGAAAAGCGTATGCCCCGTATAAATAAGATCCTTACGCTTAAGGAACTTATCCCTGTCCACAAGGAAGTATTCCTGCTCCGCACCGACGGAGGGCCTCACCCTTTTCGAGGTCTTGTTCCCGAAAAGCCGGATGAGCCTCAGAGCCTCATTATTCAGAGCCTCAATGGAACGTAAAAGCGGGGTCTTCATATCAAGGGACTCGCCGCTGTATGAGCAGAAGGCCGTAGGTATGCAGAGTATGGCCCCGGCCGCGTCATGCCGTACAAATGCGGGACTGGTGCAGTCCCAGGCGGTATAGCCCCGGGCTTCAAAAGTGGAACGTATCCCTCCCGAAGGGAAGGAGGATGCATCCGGTTCGCTTTTTATAAGCTCCTTCCCGGAAAACTCCACCACAGCGCCTCCGTTTCCGGCAGGGGCAATAAAGGAATCATGCTTTTCCGCCGTTATCCCCGTCAAAGGCTGGAACCAATGGGTGTAGTGAGTCGCCCCCTTTTCTATGGCCCAGTCCCTCATGGCATTCGCCACCACCTCGGCGGTCATGGGATCCAGGTCCTTGCCCTCGTCGATGGTCTTCCGAAGCTCCTTATATACCTTCTTCGGAAGCCTCTCCTGCATCACGTTGTCACTGAATACGTCTTCCCCGAATATTTCGGAAATATTGATATTTGTGTTACTTTCCCTTTCTGCGTTCATTGAGATCCTTTCTCTGTTCTGCAAGATCCATTCTGAGGGCGGAGCCCGAAGAATCTTTTACATAATCTCCCTCAGCACTCTGATGAATTCCCGCATCTCCTCATCCGTTCCTATCGAGATACGAAGATACCCGTCTATAAGAGGCTTATCAAAATACCTCACATAAATGCCTCTTTCCTTAAGGCTGCCGAAGATCCTTTTTGCAAAATCCTTCTCCGTTTCACCGGGCAGTGTCCCCTTATGGGAAGCAAAGATGAAATTCGTGCGGGAATCCCCGAATGAAAATCCCAGCTCCTTTAATTCCTTCTTCACCCATTCCCTTGTGGAAATAACCCTGTCCCTTATCTCCTTAAAGTACCTGTCGTCCTCGATCGCCGCCTTTCCAGCGAGAAGCGAAGGGGTATTCATAGTATAGGAATTAACTGAAAACTTTACATCATTTAAGTATTTTATCGCCTTTTTCTGCCCGAAGGCATAGCCGATCCTCAATCCCGCAAGAGCCCTGGATTTACTTAAGGTCCGGACTATCAGCAGGTTTTCGTGGTCATTAAGAAGAGGCAGAGCGCTTTCTCCACCGAAATCTATATACGCTTCATCCACTATCACCATAACACCGGGATTTGACGATAGTATCTCTTCTATCACCCCGTGGTCCGCTGCGATCCCGGTGGGAGCATTGGGGTTTGCGATGACGATACCTCCGTTTTTCTGCCTGTAGGGTGCGGGATCCAGGGTGAAGTCATCCCGTAAAGGCACTGTCTTATAAGGAATACCGTAAACAGAGGCCCATACGTCATAGAAGGAATAAGTGATATCCGGGAAAAGAACGGGATCAGCTCCGTTAAAAAAGGTAAGAAAGCACATTGAGAGCACATCATCTGACCCTACTCCCGTGAACACGTTTTCATCCTTTAAGCCATAGTACCCCGCGATCGCCGATACCAGCTCCGAGCACGTAGGATCAGGATACTTTCTTAAATTATCCGTATCAAGATTCCTTAATGCCTCCCTTACTTTCGGAGAAGGAGGATACGGACATTCATTTGTATTCAGTTTTATTACCCTTCCTCCCGGCTGCTCCCCGGGGGTATAAGGGACAACTCTTCTTACATTATCCTCGTAACCCATATCAAGACAACCCATAATGCTCCGCCAGTCTCTTAAAGCCCGGAAGGGAATTAACAATCGTTTCATAAGCCACACAGTATGAAAGCCTTACAAAGCCCCCCTGGGCAAAGGAGGTACCCGGCACCACAAGTATGTGCTCCTTCTTCGCTTCCTCAGCAAATTCCCTGTCATCCACCGGAGTCCTGATGAAGAGATAAAATGGCCCCTCGGGCTTCACGCATTTAAAGCCGTAGGAAGTAAGCGCCTCATAGATAGTATCCCTGTTCTTTTTGTAAAAACCGGTATCGGCCTTTGCATCCAGGCACTCCGCCACAACCTTCTGGAAAAGTGAGGGAGCGTTCACGCAGCCCATAACACGGTTTGCTATGGTCACTGCCGCAAACAGATCCTCATGATCCTCGGCCTCGTCCGGAATAACGAGATAGCCTATACGTTCTCCCGGAAGAGAAAGTGTTTTTGAGAAAGAATAGCAGACCATGGTATTGTCATAGTATTTCGTGACATAGGGTACGGGCGTATCGGAATAAACAAGCTCCCTGTACGGCTCATCGGAAATGATGAAGATGCTGTGGCCGTACTCCTTCTGCTTCATTTCCAGTATCTCCGCAATCCCCTTTATTGTTTTCCCGGAGTATATGACACCCGAAGGATTATTGGGGGAATTGATGATAAGCGCCTTTGTTTTATTGCCCACGGCCTCCGACAGAGCATTAAGGTCCGGCTGGAAGGTCTCGTGATCCGTAGGTACCGTATTCAGCACCCCGTCATAATTTGCCACATAGTTTTTGTATTCCACGAAATAAGGCGCAAAGGTAAGAACCTCATCACCGGGATCTATTATGGCCTTCAGGGCACAGTTCAGCCCCGCTGCGGCCCCGACGGTCATCATGATATTATTCTCGTTAAATGAGGTATCGAACCTCAGATTCAGATTTTCCGCAATCTTTTTCCTTACCTCCGGATAACCCGCGTTGCTCATATAGCCGTGGAGCTCCAGAGGATCCTCATTATTTAATAATTCCACCGCCTTTTCACGCACCTTGTCGGGAGCGGGAACATTTGGATTTCCGAGGGAAAAATCATAGACATTTTCCTCCCCGTACTTTTTGGCCATATTCCGTCCTTCTTCAAACATCATGCGGATAACGGAATTGTTGCTTACAAGCGCCTGCATCTTTTTTGATATCATATTCTTCTCCTAATTCAGCTTTTTCACGGACGGCCAGTACCGGAGCACAGCCTTCCCCACGATCTTCTCCCTTTCAAGGAAGGTATTGTTCCAGAATCTCGAGTCTGCGGAATTATTCCTGTTGTCCCCCATCATAAAGTAGTGCCCCTCAGGCACCATATAGGGACCGAACTCCCCCTCCGTCGTAACCTTGAGATAGGGTTCGTCCAAAAGCGACCCGTCAATATACACACCGCCGTCATGAATCTCCACCGTGTCCCCCGGCATACCGATTATCCTCTTGATATACAGTATGTCCTCATTATCCGGATAGCGGAAAATGATGATATCGCCTCTTTCGGGATCAGAGCTTTTGTATGCGAGCCTGAGCCCGATAACCCGGTCATTTGACATTATCGTCTGCTCCATTGAGGACGTCGGCACCGTAGCGTTCACTATAATAAAATTATTTATAAAAAGCGCCACCAGCACAGCAGCGGCGATCGTAACCACCCATTCAATTATCTCGTTTCTGACTTTCTTTTCTGACATTTCAACCTCTGTAATTCATTCCACATACGGATGATCTTTTGCCCATCTGACAGTATATCACATCCATTAAAATTGTCATCCTGCGCGCCCTCTCCTGTCATCCTGCGCGCCCCCTCCTGTCATCCTGAGCGCCCCCTCCTGTCATCCTGAGCGAAGCGAAGGATCTTTCACTCTGTAAACCACTTCTCCTTAATCTCCCTGCTAAATCTCTCCGCACCGCGGCGGTTCAGGTGGTTATTGTCCCCAAAGCAGGAATTGTCGTATTCCGGAACCCCCTTAACTACTGAAAATGAGGGATACTTCTCTGCGATCCCCTGAATATAATCATCATAGTCCGCAAAGTATTCATCACTGATAGCCTCATGTGAGGCGGTATTTAGGGGAGCCTGCTCAATTATAACATCTATACCCTCGTCCCTTAGGAGATCCAGAAGCCTTATGTAATACTCATTCACCAGAGGATCCAGCTCAAAGTCCTCCTTATGTGTCTCATAGCTCAGACCGTCATTATATTCATCCTCTCCGAATGCGGTATAGCCGCCGTCCTCCCGGACAGCCGCGTATTTCTCAAGGTTTGCTGCCCTGTTTCCGTTAAAGCGTGAGGTGATAAGGGCATCCATATACTTATTCGGTAGACGCAGGGAAAATGATAAAAGATCAGCAAACGAGCCGTTATGATTGACCTTCTTCGTCCCGTACCTCACTGCGTCCTTCTTTACCTCCAGCACCTCGGCTGCCGACAGATAGTTAAAGTAAAGTGTCTGGTCCCAGTTATCCATTTCTGTAAAGTGGAAGGGCGCAAAGATCAAAAGCACCCTCTCCGGAGCCCTGTGGTTCTTCAGATAATTCTTTACGGCAAAGTACATTTCTATGGCTGTGGACCCGCCTATGGCAATATTGTAAATCCTGCCGTCTTCATCTATCTCCTTCGGTATGATCCCTGACTTCGCCCTGGAATCCCCCACTATAAGGACCTCCGGTTCACTGCTGCCGAAAGCCCCGTGAACCGCATCCCTTTCCTCTACCCACATAGGATACTCTAAAGACATATAGCCTAAGGGGTTAAGGAAGGTATAAGCACAGACCAGCATAAGCGGAATGGCGAGCAGTATGAACTTTTTCAATAGCCTGATAAATGTGTTCATGATCAAAATGCAGTTCAATCAGAATTCAAAATAAATAAACTTCGCGGCTCCTATATTCGCGCTGAATATTATTGCCAGTGTGAGGAAGAAATAAACCGTCCAGCGCACATACCAGGCGCATCCCAGGACCAGGGAGAAGATATCCCCCTTTTTCTCCTTTATTATGTCGGTGACAAAAAGGAATATGACCATGGCAAAGGCAATACAGAGATTAAAGGTTCCGAGACCGAGAGCGGTTATATCAAAGCTTCTTATCACGGACGGATTGATATCGGTAAAGATCTTCTCTATGATCTTCACCGCATCGGACACGCTTTCCGATCTGAAGAAGACCGCCGTAAAGCTGAAAAGGAAATATGTCATGATCCTCATATAATATGAGTGCACCTTCGCCGTGAAGGGGTTGTCAACCGGAAAGGCCGCTATTAAGCGGCTTCTGAAGCCGTATGTCACCTCTCCCAGAACCTGCAGGAGACCGGACAGGAATCCCCATACTATATAAGTAAAGGCTGCACCGTGCCAGAGCCCGGAAAGAGTGAATACTATCAGGATATTCAGGTATTTCCTAAGCTTTCCCTTTCTGCTTCCTCCCAATGGAATATAGAGATAGTCCTTAAACCAGTGCATTAAGGACATATGCCATCTTCTCCAGGCGTCCGACAGGCTGGTGGCGAGAAACGGCTGGCGGAAGTTCTCGTGCAGCCTTATCCCGAATATCTCCCCGGCTCCCAGAGCTATCTCGGAATAGCTCATAAAATCGCAGTAGAT
>CADCQV010000055.1 GCA_902803625.1 uncultured Lachnospiraceae bacterium | reverse complement strand
TGTCTTTGTTTACCAACCGGCTGACTGTAGGCCTCTCCGTTCTGATGCTCATTTTCATTGTGATAATCGCCGGAAATTTCCTCAATTTCTACAATGTACAGTATGTTACGGAAAAGTACCAGATGGAAATCAGGAAGGATGTCCAAACCATTAATAAAAGGCTTTTATTCGCCCAGGCCTCAAATGACCCGGAGATCACGGCAGATCAGGCCGAGGATCTAAAGGAACGGTTCGAAAAAATAACCTCCTACTTTGAAACAATATCAAAGAATCTCAATGATGAAGCTCTTGGTACGCAGCTGAAGACCGCCTGGGAGGATGTACGCAATGCTTCATTCGAGATGCTCGATCTTGTAAATGCCGGAGAGCAGGCAGCTGCCCTTGATTATTATAATAACCAGCTTAATGAAAAATCAGAGGTTCTCGCGGATCTTCTGGATACCACGGGAGAAAGGGCAGATAAAGCCGCCGAAGGAAAGTACAGAGCTATAATGCTGATATCCGTCATAGCGGTCATCGTTTTGGCTGCTGCCTCCATCACCCTGATAATCGTAAGCGGGATAAGGAACCGCCGCCTCATAAAAAATATCGGCGGAGATCTTCAGGTCCTGAAGGATGCAGCGGAAGAGATTGCCAGAGGAAATGTCCATGTAGTGATAGATTATGACAAAAAGAATGAAATAGGAGAAGTGGCAGATCAGCTCCGTTATGCGGTCAACTCACTGTCTATGTACATTGATAAGATAAGCGAGGTCATGTCCACTATGGCGGACGGAAACTTCAATATCAGCTTCGACAAGGTCTTCGAGGGAGACTTTGTATCCATCCAGACCGCTATTGAAAGCTTCTCACAGAAGATCTCAGATTCCATGCAGGAGATAATAGAGGTTTCGGGAATGGTTTCGGCAGGCTCAGGACAGCTTGCCGATGCCGGAAGAAGTCTTGCGGATACCACCACGAATCAGGCAAATATCGTTGAAGAGCTGTCAAAAAAGGTCGGATCCATCAGTGAAGAGATCTCAGGAAATTCAACAGATGCGGAAAAAATCTCCGGAGAGGTGGACAAGATTGTCGACCGCATAATAGAAGGAAATAAGAAGATGGAAGAGGTAGTGAAAGCAATGAATGCCATCTCCGCTTCTTCCGAACAGATAAGCAATATCATAGACACTATCAACAGCATCGCAGACCAGACGAATCTCCTTTCCTTAAATGCCTCCATTGAAGCGGCCAGAGCCGGTGAGGCAGGGAGAGGATTTGCCGTTGTGGCTTCCGAGGTTTCACAGCTCGCGGGCCAGACTGTCCAGGCAGCCCAGAACACGACAGATCTCATTAATGAATCGATCCGCACAGTGAGCGATGGTATCAGCATTGCCAATGATACGGCCGTAGAGCTTGACAAAATGGTTCAGCAGGTTGAAAAAATCAGAGACCAGGTTAAGCAGATTTCTGATGCTTCAATAGAACAGTCCCATTCTGTTAAGGATCTTTCTACCAACATCGACAGGATCGCTCACGATGGTCACAGCAATGCAGCCACCTCAGAGGAGTCTCTGGCATTAAGCTATGAGATGAACGAACATGCCAGTTCACTTAAAGATATGGTAGACCACTTCGAGCTGAAAAAATAAAACATCCTGAGCGCTTTATTCCTGTCATCCTAAGCGCTGTATTCCTGTCATCCTGAGCGCTTTATTCCTGTCATCCTGAGCGTCAGCGAAGGATCTTTCCCTCCGGTTATGGAAGATTCTTCGCTTCGCTCAGAATGACACTGGCCCTCTCAGGATGCCTCTTACTCAAGGCCTTTTTACTTCAGGGCGGGCTTCTTTTTCTGATTTTTCAAGCCCTCCCGGAACACTTCGGTCTGGAACTCCATTAAAGACCTGGCGTTTACCTTATCCTTCTCCTCTACTTCACCCTTAAACCTTTTTTCATAGCTCGCAGCGGTATCCTTATAACCGTTTATCATGGAGTGTCCCATAAAGAAGAATTCTTCATGCAGATCCAGTCTGTCATTAAGCCACTCAGAGGCCTCAGGCTGTTCCTTATTGAATTCCTCCACAGCTTTCTTTACTGCAGGGATCTCTGACTGAACGACATTGGTGTAATACAGCCTGAACGGGGTGGATGCGATCTCCTCCGGATGCTCCAAGCTGTACTCAGACCCGGTCATATCCTCCGCAGCCTCGGGTATTGTGTTAAAGAGCTCATAGAGGTAATTTTTGACCTCTGTTGTCAGCACCTCATCATCCTTCGCTTTCAAAGCTTTGATCAAACGCCGGTTTTTCTTCCAGGCTTCAAAATCTTCTTTCGTTGCAAATTCACCGCTCGGTGTATAATTAACCCTCTTTAATATCGCCATAAGGAACTCACGGTCTATATTACCGATGGTAAGTCCGCCCTTAACATCATCTGTGTATTTCTTAAGAATACTCTTATGGTCAGAATCAAGAATAACCTGCCGGTCCCGGGTCTGCCTTTCATTATCCAGGAAGATGAGCTTCCCCCAGTCTTCCTCAAAGTCCGGATTCTGCTTCTTCTGCCGTGCGATAAACGCATTCGTCCTCTGATCGCGTTCTTCCTCTGTTTCCTCCTTAGGAGGTATATAGAAATTTTCACGCTGCTTAAGGAATTCTTCAAGCCCCTTATCGCCTGCCTCATTTGCTTTGGGTACGGCAGCTCTTCCTTCTTCCTTATGCGCATCAAAGTACATCTGCTTGCATATCTGGTAAACAGTGTATTCCATTGCATTTTCGAGCATTTCGGTCTCACTCCGGATAAGCTCCATATTTGCGCTGATCTCGTTTTCAAGACTTATGACCTGGTCTCTTGTAAGCTCTCCGTTTGTATCGAGAACCTTCCGGAGCTTTTCGTTTCTTATGGAAACACCCTTTCTTATATTGATATGATTATCAACACTTCCTGAATCCCATTTTGAAGAATCCGGTCCGATGCCATCCTTGATCTTCTTCCAGAAGGCAGTCTGCTGCTCGGCGGATATATTAGACTGGCAATCCTTTGGAAGGACAACATCCTTTACGAGCTCATCATTAACACCTGTGCCCTGTTTCTTCTTTTCCTCCGACACATCGATCTTCTCTTCGAGAAAGGACTTATAATTCGCTATTGTCAGATTTAACGCTGCGATCTGATCCATAACAGCCTGTTTAAGGGCATTATCCGCAATAAAGGCGTCTTCCGGCATTCCTTCCACCTTATTTTTCACATAATAATGTGTCCCCTTCTGGACTCTCATCCCTTTCTTATATTCAACGAGCTTGAAGCTCTTTTTTTCATCCTTCAGAGCATCCGACAAAAGCTTTATATAAGGAGCATATTCCTTTCCGTCAGCTATTATCTCCTTAGATCTGTCATTCTCCTGAAGAAACGAACTTTCCGAAACCGCGGAGGAATTTCCCATCAGCGAAAAACAGAAGCCGAAATTATAAACACAGTCATAAAAATACTGGAGCCTGCTCTGAACCGACGAAGGCAGGCTTTTCAAATATGCAGCATTCACTTCATCGCTCGTAAAGAGATTCTGATAAAGTGTCAGAGCGTCCTGCAGCTCACTAAACTCATGTATATGCTTTAGATAATAACCGGGTGTCATCATCTCCGGAGTGAACTTCATATCCAGGAATCTCTGGATTATCGGATCTAAGGCCTTTGCGCGCTCGGCAGGTACAGGACTCTTTATGGCACTGATCCTTTCCTGCTCTGAAGAGATCCACTTCTCAGTCTCTTCATTGGCTGCGGTACCGTCGGAATGAAAATCATGGAACCCGTAATCGGAAATTAAGGGCGCCACCCTGCTATACTGATCATTTGTATGACTTTCCTTGATCCCCTCATTCCAGCCTGCATCATCCGATAGGTGTTTCTTCATATGCCTGCTTTTAAGCGCGGCATACCTTACAAAAGTATATTCACTTACCTCGAATTTCTTTTCCGGATCAGTGGAAGGTATCTTTTCTGCCTCTTTTTTCATCCATTTGGCAAGGTGCTCGGGATACCCGTTTTCATCCATCACATTTTCCTGCCACTCTTTAGTGATGTTATACATATAAACAGGTTCCTTTTCCAAGGTATAATCCTTCATCCCGTCGATCAGCGAATCCATCCACCGGGCTCTTTCCCTGCCTTTCCTTAAGAACCTCCCTCCGGGTCTCTTGTCCCTGTACAATATGGCTGCATTCATAAGCTCCGCCATTGAAGAATTAATAGCCTTACTGTTTTCCTTTACATTAAGATCAAGAGACAGAAGCTTTTTTGCGGCCTCCTGTACAGCGGAATAATATTTGGAAGCCCCTCTTTTATCATTAACGATGGACTGAAGCGTTGCTTTAAGCTGCTCAGGCAGTGAATGATCCTCCGCTGCCTTCTTCTCCTTCTTTTTCTGTACAGGCTCCTTCTGCTGTTTCTGCCCCTCCGTAAGCTTCGTGAGATCCAGCTGTTTTTCAGCATTTTTCATGTCTATGACGTTTACCGGAACCTCACTCTTTTTCTCCTCCTTAAGAAGTGATTTTTCAGGAGCCTCCGGGGCATCCGGATCGGGAGCGACAGCCTCCCTTGTCTTTTTTATCATATCGAGATCAAAGACATTGCTTTCGGATTTCCTGCTCTGCATCTCCATCGCGATATCCGCATCCGGATCGGTAAGAGCGTTATTCAGTCTCTCCTTCAGCTCCGGAATATTGCATTCAAAATACAGATCGTCATCTATGTCCGGCTCAAGCTTTATCTCCTGCGGATTTGGCATGGAGAATCTCTTCTGCTCTTCGATATTATTTTTGTTTGCATTGAGCTCTGCCTTCTGCTGCCTTAATTTCTGTAAAGTATCCATATACCGCCTCCTCCGTCTGCCTTTTTCCGCTCTGTCGTTTTGAAACTTCTATGTAAGTTACTGCAAAACGTGTGCTGCAAAGGAACCGACCTTTTCGGCCTTGAATCCCGTAAGCTCCTTTACCGTCATCTCCTGATCCTGATCTGTAAGTATGATCCCGATCTCCGTTCCGGGCGGGCAAAGCTTTTCAGCCTCTGTGACTGCTTGGTAAATAAGGGCTTCAAGTATCCGGGTTCTGTTTTCTTTAGTTATCAGCACTCTGTCAACCGCCAGTACCCCGTTCCGGCGGCTTATAAGAAGAGCTCCCTTCAAGCCTTCCCTTCCGTCATATACAACGGAGCTTATATTTTCATCGTAATATCTCTTCACATTGATAACAGCCGATTTCTTTTCCGCAAGCAGTAATAATTCTCTCCATTTCCGGTCTTCAAGCTCCTTTAGGGGAATACAGGATATTTTATCATCCGCTTTCCCTTTATCGATCTCCGAAAGGCGGAAAGCATACACGGGAAGTGCGTCCTTTGTTCTCATGAAACCAAGTGCTTCAAAAAAGAGAGAAAGTGCGTTTTCCTCATTTTCATTCTCCATATGACAGCAAAGCAGGGTCTTTGCCCCTGCCTCCAGTGAAAGATCCATAAGGGCGTTTATCAGAGCCCTTCCCACACCTTTTCCGCGCCAGTCCTCATTCACATAGATATGTCTGATCGCAAAGGAATACCCGGTCTGTCCGTTATCCTCGGACTCAGCCGCCAGAATACCGCAGGCAGTATCCGTTTTTTCATCATATGCACCGAGGATTATATCGCAGACTGCAAGTGAAAGCGTATCCACAGCAGGCAGAAAAAGGCTGCTGTTCTCTTTATTTATTCTGGTAACTTTTATCATATTTTGTACCCCCTGCGTACTGTGATCCGGACGCCATAAGTCACATTTATTCTTATTTTACCACATTATTCAGACGCCCCCCTGACTCACTGTTTTGATACAACGAATCCCGGTATTCTGTCGGGCTCATGCCGAAGGTCTGCTTAAATGACCTGCTGAAGTGGAAGGGGTCATTATAGCCTACGGCAGCAGCCACCTGCTGCAGGGTCATCCCCCTGTCGTTCATAAGCTGCTTTGCTATTGCCATCCTGTAGCTTCGGATATACTTTGAGGGGGTGGTTTCTTCCACCCTGTTAAATACCTTGGTCAGATATGAGGAGGAAAATCCGAGGCTCTGGGCTATGGTATTTAAGTCAAGATCTCCCGAATAATTCTTCTTAACATATTCCTTCACAAGGCTTACTATCTCCTCCGGAGAAAGCGGGGCTTCCCGTCCGTTCCCGCTTCTTATACCATCGTAAATATCCGTAAGAGAGAGCTCAAGCTCCTTTAGTACCCTCTGTAGCTCCTCCTTATCCACGGGCTTTAAGAGATAATCCGTAACTCCGGAGTGAAGAGCCTCCCTGGCATATTGAAAATCGGCATAGCCGGTAATGATAACGCATTTAATATGGCTTAAACTCCGGTGTATATTAGCTGCGAGCTCCAGTCCCGACATCACCGGCATGGAAATATCGGTAAAAACCACGTCCGGCGGCTGCTCCTTTATGGCATTGAGAGCATCCTCTCCGTTTGAAAATATGCCGCAGACCTTAAAACCTGGATTTTCCGCTTCAATGTGCTTTGCGATATTCTTCGCGATAAGCCTCTCATCCTCTGCTATTATCACACGAAACTTTCTCTCACTCATTATTATCCCTCTTTGAGTGCCTGATCGGCAAGTGACTGTTCCAAACAGTTACATTCCGCTTATTATAAGTCCAGCTCTCCCCCGATCGTGACAAGAGCTCCGCCCTCTGCATAGTTACTTACACGGAAAATATGCTTACCGTGATAGAGGGTCTTAAAACGGATATAAATATTCATAAGCCCCATGCCGTTTATCTCCAGACCCGGGAGCATATCCTTTTTATTAATATACTCTATTTTTTCGTTTATTTCTTTAAGATCCTGCTCCAAAAAACCGGGACCGTTATCCTTCACGCTTATTTCCCAGTAGATCCCGGTCATATGTCCGTCAATACATATCTCCCAGGGGGCACGCACGTTTTTTGTCGTATATTTGATCGAATTCTCCACTATGAGCTGAAGGCAGAGCTTTGGAATCTTTATATCCATCATCTCATCCGGAATGTTTATACTGTATATAAGGTCATCTCCGTAGCGCATCCTCATGCATTCCAGATAGTCTACGGCATGGGAAACGTCGTCCCTTACAGGCACCAGGGGTTCCTTATCTGATGATATATATCTCAGTATCCTGGATATGGTCTGGCACATCTTTGTAACCTCATCATTCATTCCCTCGTCAGCCATTGCGGAAATGGTAGCCAGTGAATTATATAGAAAATGCGGATTCATCTGGGACTGCAGCGCAAGTATCCTGGACTGTAGACGCTGGTCATTAAGGACTATCTCCCTTTTCATTGAGGCTCTGGCGCGCTCGTGCATATCCATCACCGCAGAATACAGGGTGTCAAGCTCGATGATATTGGTATCGATCTTTTCAAGGGAGTCTGTATGTATGCTTTCATCGTCCGTATGGAGTGATGAAATGCTTGAATACATCTTCATCAAGGGGATGGTTATGATCCTTGAAACCACATAGGAAAGAAGGAACATAAGCAGCAAAAATACGGAAAAGATAAGGAGGTTTGCCCTGATAAAATCATATATGGGTCTGTATACGTCGCTGTTTGCTATAGCAATGACAGTGGTAAAGCCGGAGTATGAGGAAGTATTTACAAAAAGGTGCGTATCACTGTCATACTGGATATGGCGGGGTATGTCAAAGAGAGTCTCATCCTCACCTGTCACATAAGCCGCGTACTCCTCTGCCCTATAGTCATCCGTAAAACTGTATATGCTCTTCCCTGTCTGATCGTAGATATATATTTTTTCGTTATATGCTCCGGTATCCGTCTTTTTAAGCTTTGAGATAAGAGAAGATATGGAATGCTTGACCTCTATCACTCCCTGCGGCTTATAGAAGGCCGACTGGTAAACCGAAGAGACGGTAAGGAAGCGGGAGCCCTCCTCATAGCTGAAATATCTTTCCAGCCGTTCATCCCTGTCGCAGAAGACAAGACGGTTATCATCGCTCTTTATTAGGTCGTCATACCAGGGCTTATCCTTAACCCGATCCCCGGAGGTTGAATTATCAAGTCCCACACCAACCGATCCGGCATCAAGAGAATAAAGATAGATCTGGTCCACAGGCCGGGAAGGCCCGATTATCGCTGTCAAGAGATCCGTCAGCACCTTGATGCTCTGCATTCCGGAATAATTCCCGTCTCCGCTTGAAGCAGGCATATTCATATAGGCAAGGAACTGTTCCTTTACCAGATTTGAATATGCTACATTCTGCATTACGGTAATTACGCTTTTTATCTCCTCATCCACAAAAGCAGCCGCAGTCTCCGTATCCCGGCTCACGCTTTCAAAAGCCTGTGTTTTGATCTTATTGGATTCGGAAAGAATGAAATAACTGATATTAACCAGAAAAACAACCGTAACAAGCAGAAAAAACACATATTGAAGCGTTGTCTGTACACTTTTTTTACTTTTTGAAAACACAGTACCTCCGGTTAAAAATCAACATACAGCATTCCTTTTTTATCCATTTGATGAGATCAGGAATTGCTTTATGGTAAGCATATCGGCAGTTGATTGTCAAATGGCAGTCAGACCAGTAAAAAGAATATGGGAGGGAAACATGAAAAGGAAGATATTAGTGTCAATACTGTCTTTGTCTATGGTTATGGCTATGCTTGCAGGATGCGGAAAGGGAGGATCCACGGGTGAAGCTCCGTCCGGGAGTACGACCGAAAAAGCGGCTCCCGCCGGAGAAGCTTCTTCAGGCGATGATGTGACCATCACCTTTATGGCAAGCCAGGACTGGATCCAGGATGCGGAAATGGAGCTTGGTGAAAAATTCACAGAGGAAACAGGTATCAAGATCGATTACCAGATAGTTCCATCCGATCAGTACGAGAGCCTTCTTATGACAAAGATAAATTCAGGGGAATGCACGGATATATTCGGTGGCCAGAGCTCTCAGTTCTCCATAGTTACCCAGTTTGATGTTGAGAAAAATGCGGTTGACCTTTCAGGCGAAAGCTGGGCAGGAAACGTTGATCCCGCTGCAGCCGTCGAGCTGTCAGCAGGAGGAAAGCTCTACGGTCAGCCCATACAGGATGTATCGGCCTGCTGGGCTGTTGCCTATAATATTTCGCTTTTTGACAAGCTCGGCTTAAAGATACCCACGAATTACGCCGAATTCACAGATGTATGCGAGAAGATAAAGGCAGAGGGCATAATCCCCATATATGAGTGCGTTTCGGACGGATGGCATCACGTATGCTGGACCGAGGCAGCAATTGCTGCAACCCAGGCTGACCCCTCATATCCCGATAAGCTCAATAATAACGAGGACACCTTTGCAGGAAACAAGGAACTCATAAAGATGTTCTCACAGCTTAAGGAAATGGCAGACAAGGGTTACTTTGGCGATAACTATATGTCAAACGAATATGCTGATGCTCCTGCCTCAATAGCAAGCGGTGAGTACGCAATGGTTCTTTACAATCAGGGCCTCGGCGCCGAGGTCAATGCGGCGGATTCCGGCTTCCCTGAGGACAATATCGGATACTTCGTTAATCCTCTCTGCGATAACCAGGCTCTTAACGTTAACTACTGCGGCCCTTCAAGGTTCATCTTCTCAGGCTCCAAGAATATCGACGCGGCAAAGAAGTACCTTGAGTTCATGGCTTCCGATGAGAGCCTTGCATATATGACGGAGAACGTAGGTAAGTTCAATCAGCTTCCCTATTCAAACGCTCCTTCCGCATACTCTGCGGTGGTTCAGGATTTCTACGACAGATATCCCGAGAAGGTAGCCGTTTTCCAGGCATCTGTTAAGTATTACAATCCTGCTTGGATGGATATCGGCGCCGATATGTCCGCAATGTTCTTAGGCGAGATGAGTCCTGAGGAGCTTCTTAAGGATATTGATAAATTAAGGGCCGAACAGGCGGCAGCGGCTTCGGATCCCGGCTGGAAATAAGGTTAAAGACAAACTGTTTTCCGGGGCTGTCTGGCAGCGGTCAGGCAGCCCCGGTTTTTGAAAGGTAAAGCGAAATGAACAGGAATAAGATATACCCCAGATATTTTGCCTTTGGGGCACTGATAATTTACTCTGTGTTTTTCTTCCTGCCGGGACTTATCGGTGTGGGATACTCCTTCACGGACTGGTCGGCCTACTCCGACGAGCTTCACTATGTGGGTTTTCAGAACTTCACCACTGTTTTTTCGGCAGATGAAAATTATATGAAGATCATCACAAACACCCTGGAATTCACCCTGATCACAACCGTTCTTAAAAATGTGATCGGCCTTATTCTTGCTCTCCTTCTTACCAGATCCATAAGGCTCTTAAATATGCATCGGGGGATAGTTTTTATGCCCTCCGTATTGTCAACTCTGATCATCGGAATGATCTTTAAGTCCATCCTGGATCCAAAGGCCGGACTCCTGAATTCCTTCCTAAGATCCGTCGGACTTCAGATCTTTGCAAACAAATGGCTCGTATCCTCCGAGCTTGCCTTCGGATCGGTAATGGCTGTGGATATCTGGCGGGGAGTAGGTTATATAATGACGATCCTTATCGCTGGGATACTGTCCATTTCTCCGGACTATTACGAAGCAGCCGCCATAGACGGAGCCGGAGGATGGAATAAGTTCCGCTATATAACCTTCCCGCTGATCCTTCCCACACTCGCCACAACAACTGTATTAAACGTGATCTACGGACTAAAGGTATTTGATATGGTTTATGCACTTACAAACGGCGGTCCCGGAAAGGCCACCACAGAGGTTCTCTACACGGCTGTATTTAAGAAGTTCGGAACGGGTCAGTATGCGGTAGGAACGGCACTGTCATCAGTGATGTTTGTGATAATGATATTTGTGGGCATTTTTATGATAAGGGTAATGACGAAAAATGAGGTGGTGGAATAATGAAAGTAAAAAAAACCATATTGACGATCATCAGAAACCTTATAGCCTGGATCTTTTCCGCAGTCTGCCTGATCCCTCTTCTTCTCATTCTGTTTAATGCCTTAAAGGATAAGAAGGCTGCGTCAAAGATGGATCTCTTCCTCCCGGAGCTTCCCATACAGTGGAGTAACCTTTTAACGGTAATAGAAAAGGGGAAGCTTGTAACCTCCTTCTTAAACAGCCTTATCTATTCCTTAGGCTCCGTGGTACTCTGTGTGTTTCTGGCAGCCCTCGCCGCATACGTACTGTCAAGGAACCGGACAAGGGTAAATGAATTCCTCTATATGTTCATAGTCCTCGGTATCACGCTTCCGATAAACTATGTGGCACTGACGAAGGTCCTTCAGTTTCTGCATCTTAATAATACCGCCGTCGGGATCATACTTTTATATACAGCAATGCAGCTTCCCTTTATGACCTTCCTTATACACGGCTTTGTTGCCAAGGTGCCGGTGGAGCTGGATGAAGCCGCAGTAGTGGACGGGTGCGGACCCTTACGGCTTTTCTTTCTTATAATCTTCCCGCTCTTAAAGCCCGCCATAGCAACCGCAACGGTTCTTACCTTCCTTAATACCTGGAATGAATTTGTATCACCCCTATATTTCCTGAACAGATCCGAGCAGTGGCCTATGACCCTGTCGGTTTATAATTTCTTCGGTATGTATTTTAAGGACTGGAACCTTGTCTGTGCGGACATCCTGCTGACAAGCCTTCCCGTGCTTCTCGTATATCTTTTCGGACAGAAATACATTGTATCCGGTATGACTGCCGGAGCGGTAAAGGGGTAAATATGCCTGGATCGGTAGAAAAGCTTACTGAAAATATAAGCTATGTGACTTACTCTTCGGCTTCCATAGACCCGGAGGGTACAGTGGACAATGCGCCCATTGATTTTTTATGGGAGGGTAAAAGGGTGATAAGGCAGACAAAGTTATGCTTTACCCCCATCACAGTTTACGGCTACAGGCCTTACGATACTGCATTAAGGAGGAAGCAGACCGCAAACGGCGAAGTCGCTTTTACTGGCAGTATGGAGAAGATCCCTGTCGGAAAAGCGTTTTCCGCAGAGCTTACATTTGATATCGGAAGCGATGAAATGCTCCTTGGGATGGGGCAGTATGAGGATGGGATCTATGATGAAAGAGGTAAGAAGGAATACCTCTATGAATCCAATATGAGAATCGCCATTCCCTTTCTCGTTACAACCGGTAATTATGGCATACTCATTGATTCAGAGTCTGCCATGGTCTTTTCGTCGGAAGGAAATAAGATAAGCTTTAAGATAGAATGTGTAAGAGAGCTCAGATATTATATTTTCACTGGGAAAGGCATAAGGGAGCTTATCTCCTGCTATCATCATATCACCGGTCTCCCCTCCATGCTCCCGAGATGGGCCTTCGGCTATATACAGAGTAAGGAGAGATATCAAAGCAGCGCAGAGCTTCTTAAGGTTGTAGACGAATTCAGGTCAAGGAATATTCCCATAGACTGTATCGTTCAGGACTGGTTCAGCTGGGAGGAAGGCTTATGGGGGGAGAAGAAATTCGATAAAAAGCGTTATCCGGATCTTCCTGCCACAGTTCAGAAGATACATGAGGACAGGGTTCATTTCATGGTGAGCATCTGGCCAAATATGAGTACGGATTCAGAGAATTATGCGGAGTTTAAAGCTGAAGGGCTGCTTCTCCCAAATTCCAATCTCTATGATGCATTTAAGGAAGATGCCCGGAATCTTTATTGGAAGCAGACCAGAGAAGAGATCATGAAAAGCGGCACGGACGCCTTATGGTGCGATAATGCCGAGCCCTTCTCCGACGCTGACTGGAGCGGTGAAAATAAAAGAACGGAAAGTGAAAGGTACAGGGTCGTTAAGGAGATGTCCGAAAAATCCATGGATCCGGAAAGGCTTAATTCCTACGGTCTCTATCACGCCATGGGGATCTATGAGAACTGGCGGAGGGATATCCCGGAGAAAAGAGTTGTAAATCTCACAAGATCCGGCTATACGGGGATACAGCGATACGGCACCATTCTCTGGTCGGGAGATATATGTGCGACCTACGACACCTTAAGGCGGCAGATCGTTGAAGGCATAAAAATGGGACTTACGGGTATGCCCTACTGGACCCTGGATATAGGGGGCTTTTTTGTGGTTAACGACAAATACGAAAACCGGGGATGTAATGAGAGCTCCCATAATCCCCTGTGGTTCTGGCACGGCGATTATAATGATGGTGTTGACGACCTTGGATACCGTGAGCTCTATTTGAGATGGCTTGAATTCGCCACCTTCCTTCCGGTCTTCCGTTCCCACGGTACCGATACTCCGAGAGAGCCCTGGCAGTTTGGCAGTAAAGGGGACATTTTCTATGATGCCATAGTATCCCATATTAAGCTTAGATACAGGCTTTTACCCTATCTCTATTCCCTTGGTGCAATGGCACATTTTAAGGGTGAGCCCATTATGAGAAGTCTGCTCCTTGATTTTCCCGATGATCCGAAGGTCAGGAAAATATGCGATGAATACCTTTTAGGTCCGGCTCTGCTTGTGGCTCCCGTGTATACTCCCATGTACTATGGACCCGGCTCTAAGGAGATAAAGGACTCTGAAAAAAAGCGCAGGGTCTATCTTCCGGAAGGCACAGGATGGTATGATATGTACACCGGAGATCATTATGAGGGCGGAGCTTACATCGACGCAGCCGCTCCCTTAGACAGGATCCCCGTATTTGTGCGGGAGGGCTCCATAATCCCGCTGTCCTCCGATATAAGCTATGCAGATGAAAAGAACGGGTTCCCTGAAGTGATTGAAGTGTATGAAGGCCGTGACGGAAGCTTTACACTGTATCTTGATAAGGGAGACGGTTATTCCTTTGAGGATGGCGAATACTGTAATGTAGCTCTTTCATATTCCGAAAAGGAGCATAAGCTGTCCTTTTCAAAAAGCGGAAGCTATGACTCATTTTTTCCTTCACCATCCCCAATACACCTTCCGGTTCATTATCGAAAGCGCTGCGGATGACTGACTTTTTAAGCCTTATTTGTACGGGTAGATCGTAACACCCTTTACGACCCTGTTCACTTCTCCGGAAGGACAGGGATTATCGGGATGATGCCCGGTTTCCATTGAGAGCCTGAGTGCCGTTGTCTGTCCCACTGTTACAAATGCGGGAGCGATAAGGTCATTTTCCGTATCCTTTTCAAAGGGCAAAACGTCTTTCATGAGACTCCGGCAAAGCATCATGGCAGGGATCTCCTCAGTATCAGGCCCTATCCCGAGGGTTTCCATGGCTTTGCTATTAAGAATTTTATCCTGTTTTTGATCCATTCCTTCCTGCTCTTTAAGAAGTGAACGAAGCACTGTCCCAAGCTCTGAAGGTTTGGTTTTTTACCGTAAAGGCTTCTGCTATGGGCATCACCGGGTCGGCGGTATATATTATTCCGTTAATATAGGAGATTTCGCTGCCATCCCATTTCGGCAAGAGACTATCACCCCTTATTTTTACTCATACTTCCCACACCCTTAACCGGAAAAAATCCGATACTTAAGGTTAACACAAAACCTTCCAATGCTCAATCAAATAATGAAAAGCCTGTTATCTGCGCCTGCGCCTGTCCCTTCCTTCAGACACGTAGTATGCATGTTTTGCTTCATACATTCTCTTATCCGCCGTCTTAATCAGTGATTCCATCGTTGCCTCAGGAAACTCGGAATGAGAAGCATATCCGACAGACAATGAAAGTTCTTTAGCATATCTGCCTTTCCATCCTTTAACAAATGTGTTTAGTTTTTCAACGATTCCGTCAATAGAGTCTCCCCTTGTATGTATAAGCGCTGCAAATTCATCTCCGCCAATACGGTATATTTGTCCATACTCTCCCAAAACATCACAAAGGCACTTGTTTGCACCGCTGATAAGCTCGTCTCCTGCCATATGGCCTAAGGAGTCATTGATCTGTTTCAGCCCGTTAAGATCAATTGAAACATAAACAAAATCATCACCGGCTGAATCTAAAGATAATCCGGAGAGCGCCATTCCGTATGCCATACGGTTCAGCCCTCCTGTCAATTGGTCTGTGTTGGATAATTGCAGCAGGATTGCGTTATTTTCATGTAATTTCAACAGAACATTAGTGAATAATCCTATGATTCCCGAAATGATCAGGATGATAACCGTGGAGAAAGCAATCTGAAAACCTGAAATCCATCCATTTTGTGGTGACACCGCTAATTCCCAGGTTAAGTTTCGTACCTTAAACTGCGATCTTACAGCCTGATCGCCAAGGGATCCTTTAGAATGCATGGTATGGCTTGTACCATCCGCGTCTATATAAGACAGGGTATAATTCACCCCCATACCTTCCAGATTATCAAGTCCAAGAACTTCTATCAGATTGTCATAATCGATTGTAACTGTTACTAACCCCCATAATTCCCTTTTATCACCATTTTTCAATATAACGGGAGCCCGGCCACCCATGCCCATCCCCCCCTGTATCAATTCAAACGGATTTGTCAGTATGGTGCTACCCTGCTCATATGCCTCTTTTGCTTCCTGATTCCCAAGCCGCGATGTATCAAGAAAATCAAATCCGATCAAAGACTCATTTCCTTCAAGGGGATACACATCCGACACAACGCCGTCAGGTGCAAGAGCGAAATTCTTCAGCGTAACACCGGTTTCATCGATCACATCATTATAAACATTTTCCGCAACATCGGTAAAAAAAGAAGTGTCACCGTTATGATCCTGAATCATAGCCTTAAGAGTATTGGTTCTGGCCATCACGCAGTCAATCGTGGTGACAATGTGTTCTGCTTCATTCTTGGCTATGTAACTGTATCTCTCCCTTTCAGATTCAAAATCATGCTTTACCAGTCCAATATAAAAAACACATTGAACAATAAGACATACTGCTGTTGCAAAAACAGAGACAACCGTTCTCTTTCTTGATGCTTTCTTTTTATTATCCATGTTCGATTCTTTCTTCACAGTTTTCCTCGAAATCCCGCCTGATCATAATTCTGGTAAACGACAGAGTTTTTTACTTTGTCCTTCACTATATTTTTTCCGGAACGATAAGAGTTTTGTCGTTTATTATAATAAAAGATTATACCATATCAGAACGCATCCATATCCAAGAAATGTCCCATTTACCACATTATAACAGTAATATTTCTCCTTAAAAAAGGTACTATATAATGCCGGAGAAATATGTGATACATTCATTAATAAAGAACAGTGTAACTGCTGAAGAAAGGAGACTTAAATGAAAAATATAAGATTTGTTTTGCTGGGGGAAATCATTCTGTTTTTGGGAGTATTCCTTTTTAATATCTTATTTGGAGGCTGGGGAGTGTCTGCCATTGCCTGGTTTCTGGATCT